>JAJQFB010000098.1:0-26783 GCA_021201395.1 Clostridiales bacterium
GCTAAATGGAAGAATTTGCTATTCATCTTGTTATGTTAACTAAATGACATTGGCTCGGCAGCTGTCAGTGTTTGAGAACGGCAGGCAATTATGACTTATTTTTAGGGGCTTGGGCTTAGGTTATTGTTTCGGCTATAATCCTTGCCAAAGGTTCGCAGGCATTAAAGGCTTCCTCTACAGTATTTGTCTGGGCACCCAGTTCCACAAGAGAGGAAAGGGGCTTCATATGGAGGGAATATCTGTAGGCGTTTATGTAAATTTTTCTGGCAAAGCCGGGGTAGAGGGAATCGGCTTTTTGCTTCATTTTATAGCTGAAAGCAAGGTTTGTTTTAACATAGGGATTTTCGAGGCCGTCTGTTTCCTCTAAAACTCCGCCGTTCCACATTCTGCAAATTCCGTTAAAAAACATAATTTGGGCTGTGGTTTTGCCGTTTACCTCAGTAACAAGCCTTGTTCCCTCGGCGACGCCGTCTCTGTGGAGGTCTATTACAACCTCTATTGTTTTATTTTCCTTAAGACACTGCCTTATTACAGGCTCCATTCTCTCATATGCCCCTAAAATAGAAACACTTCCGTCTGCATAGTCAAATTGTTCGGTAACGTGGAGACAGGTTATGCCGTAGTCCTTTTCCAAAATTTCGCAGAGTTTTTCCCCTACACCCACAATGGTATCTTCCTGAACCCCCTCACGGCTGTCGGCAAAGGCTTCGTGGGAGTGGGTATGGAAAACCAAAACCTTAGGCTTGTTCTTTTTAAGCTTTATTTTCAAATCCTCTTTTTCAAAGGCTTCGACATTAAAAAGAGCCGGATCAAGCCCCGTTTTTCCGTCTACGATGTAATATTGCTTCTTCAGAGCCTCCAAATCCGTTGTATTGACAGACGGCTCCTCCTTATCTGAAAACAGGAGAGAGGGGTTAAATACCAACCCGGGGTTTTCAACAAAAATGCCCGTGGTTCCGCTTAAGAAAAGCTTGCCGAGAAAATATATTATATACACAAAAATAATGAATGTCAATATAAAAACAAGCTTCCTTTTGCCAAAGCCGCTCTTATAATCTCTCCGCTTTTTTCTTCTTCTCATAAAACCCCTCCGCCGACGTGCTCTGTATGCTCTGTAATTACCGCCCTTATATTCTATGCTTTACAGCTTATTACAATGACCGTAAAATACAGAGCCTGCAGCATTGCCGGAGGCAAAACAAACCCGAAAAAAATTCAGTTATACATAAGATTCATATAAAATTCAAAGCTTTCGCCGTAAAAATAGGCCATTCCCAAAGCCTGTCCCTTTCCCGGCTCTCTTCCGAAGCCTTCATTTAGACCGAATTTCTTTAAAATTTTTCCGGCCAAGGCTTCCTTTTCCTCTCCTATAATTTCGTCAAAGAAAATTTTTCCCTTTTCAAAGGAATAAAAGCAATAGCCCAAAAGCCTGTTTTTGCAGTAAAGACCGCTTAAGCCGCCGCCGAATTTTTTAAACATTTGTGTCTGTCTTTCAAAATATTCTTCGCTTCTGAGAATATATCTTCCGCTCTTAAGGTTTTCGTTATACACCCTCACAAGGTCTGCGGCTCTGCACTCTCCTAAGTTTAAATCATCTCTGTTCTCCGAAGCCGTAAATTTTCTCTCCGTCACAAAGGAACTTTCCCTGTAGCCTAATCGGCGGTAAAAATCAAACAGAAACTTGTCTCCGGGAATCAGCACCGACGCCGCCCTGCCCCGAAGCCTGTCGTTTTCCTGAGACTTTTTTATAATATTTCCACAGATACCTCTGCCCCTGAATTGGGGAAAGGTACCCACGGCATAAAGGTAGGTGACATCCCCTATGCCCTTAATATTGTATAAAAGCTCCATAGCCGCCCCTCTCAAAACTCCGTTCTCAACGTCAACAAGAGTATTCTCGGCCTCAAAGCATTTCTCAAAAAACCAGCGGCAAAAGCTCTCTTCACCGGGAAAGCACACATTAAAAAGCCTTTTCAGCTCCTCTGTTTCATTTTTTTTATTTTTATCGGCATATCTAATCACAGTAATACCCCTCGTAGGCCTCTCCCAAAAGCTCCGGAGCATAGGAGGTTTTAGCCTGCCTCAGACCCTCAAGCCCCATATCCTCCTCACGGTTTATATATTTATAGCCGCACAGGTTCCGCCTTGCAAATTCATTGCTTATAATTTGATAGGCTCCGTTTATTCCCGGCAGGGCTTTCTCTATATTTACGATAAAAATCTCGCTGTTAAACTCCGTGCCTAAGGTCATAGCTGTAACCTTGCCCTCAAGCCTTATAAGGCCGCCCTTTACGCCTAACTCCCGTCTTGCTTCCAAAAGAGCTTTTACGGCTGCTGTTTCGCCTTTAAACTCTTCGGGGTCGTGAAGTGAAGCCCACTTAAGTTGAAAGGCATAAAATTCCTCTGCGTTAAAATCGTCCAAATCCTCATAGTTCCAACGTCCCTCGTTGTCTTTTATAAATCTGTTAAGATGGTTTTTCTTGCCGTGAAGCTTTTTCCCCCTAAGCTCTATAAGCTTTTCCGAAAGATAAATATAATCGGCATAATCCCTCGAAAGAACAAGCTGAACCCTGTCCCCTAAAATTTTCTCCGCAAGCTCTTTCTGCCACCTGCTTACATATGAAAAATAAAGCTTGCCCTCTTTTCTTTTTCCCTCTTCGATAAGAATCTTAAGAGCCTGAGAAAAGCCCTCTCTTTCGCCGAAGGGCATAAGATGAAAATCCGTTCCCGACCGGGGCGCAGTCATTTTAATATATAAATAATCATTATATAAAGCATATGAGCTTTTATACTCATAAACCCACATATATAAATCAGCAAAATTATGTTCACCTATAAAGCCGCTTTCTCTTTTTAAATATCTGTCGAGCAGCTCTCTGTCCTTTAGTTCAACCTCTTTAAATTTAAGCCTTAACGGCATATATAAAACTCCCTTTCATTTAATAAATATCTTAAAACAACTTATTTATTATAATATACGAAAAATAGTAAAACAAGTCTTAATTACAGACAAAAACAATCCTTTAAATTTACAAAACAGGCTTAAACATTGCCGCTTTTATTTTTTTGATGAAGCCTGTCTTTTTAAGCTGCTCCTTTGCCGCCGCTTTTGCTTCCTTATATATTTTTATGCAGTTATATTCGGAAGCAGGACTGTAGAGATATTCGTTCAGGGCAAAATCAACGGCTTCGCCTTCAAATATGTTTTCGCCGAAAAAGACCTTTACAGCTTCCGTATAGCCGTAAAGCGTTTTCTTTCTTGTTTCCCCGTTTTTTGACCTTAGTCTTACGGCTCTTAAAAGCAGAATAATATATCTTCTTGCAATTAAAATTATAACAAGTAAAGCTGCGGCCGCTCCTATAATTTTTGCTGCTGCTTTAACCGCTCCCTTAACATAGGGGGAAGCGGCTGTCTTTATTTCCTCTCCCAAATCCTTTGTTTCCACGCTGTTGAGAGCCTCTGTCTGAGCATTTACAATTTCCCTTGCGTTATCGGGCATAAAATTCACAGGCAGCCACCCTAAGCCGTCTATATAAATTTCTCCGTAAGCCGCAGCGTCTAAATTATATACATCTATTTTGTAATTGTCCCCCACTTTTAGGGCGGTTTCCCTGTAGTCGGCACTTATAGCCGCCCCCTCGGCATACCTTGCCGGGCAGCCCAAATATCTCAAGACCATAATCCCCACGGAGGCTAAGCGGTTTGAATCCGCCTCTCCTATATCGAGCGTAAATTCTATGGGGTCGGCTCCCTCCTCTATAGGCTCAGGGGCAATGGTAAAGCTTATATTTTCGTTAAGCCTTGTTTTTAGGTCGTTAAGCAGCACAGAGGTCAGCTCCGTCTCCCGTAAATCACCGTATTCACTCTCAAGCCTTTCTCTTATTCCCTCGGGAACATCCAAATAGTTTTCATACATAAACTCCCTGTAGGCCTCTTCGCGGCTTATAAGCTTCTCCGCCGCATCTTGTGACATCTCAGAATAAAGAGATAGGCTTATTCCCTCCGGGGTAAGGTCGTAAATGCTTAAATATTCCGTGGAAAGCTCATAAAATCCGGTTTTATCGGCGGTAAAATAGGGCGTAAACTCGGTTTTTACGGTTTCGGCTATTTCCAATGAATAATCCACCCTTTCGGTATTAAAAATAAGACTCTGACCGTTATAATCCGCCGATATAATATCTGTTTCTATATTTTCGGGGCTGCTCTCCGGCAGAGAGTTCTTTTGTTCGTCTGAAAGAGAAGTCCAGCCCATACCCGTATAAACGTCCCCCGTATAGCTTTTAAGACAGAAATCATTTTCAAATTCCGAAAGAGTTATTATAAACATAAGCTGTTTGCTTACAGTACCGTTTATTGTATAGCTTAAAAGCTGACCTTCCGTAAGAGCGCTTATTGTTATATCGGGATAAAACCGCTTTACAAAGGAGGTTTGATCCAAATTGTTTAAGAAAGAATTGTTGTTTCTCTGCTCCTTATAGGCTTCCTCTCCCACATATGAGTTCAGACCGCTTGCAACAATAAGAGCCGCAAGGCCGAAAACACCAAAGGAAACAAAGCCCAAAAAAGCAGAGGTTTCAGCCGAAAAGGAATAAGCAGCCTCGGAAAGGAGTATTATTAAATACAATATATAAATTTCCGTATCGTAGGGCTTGTTAAGGACGACAATATAAGCTGTTGTTCCCCCCAAAAACAAAAGCAGAGGTATAAAGCTTAAGCGAAAATTTTGCATGCAGGCAAGAACCGCCGCAAAAACAAAAAAAGAAGCCTGTAAAAAAACGGAATAAACACTGTCGTCTAAGGTAAAAGAGGCGTGTGTTCTTGCAAAGTTTATAATTTGCATAAGAGTTTCCCTTATAATATCAAAATTTATGAAAATAATTCCGAAAATACATAATATATCCAAAATTAAGGCCGCAAGCTTATGCCTTTTAAGCATAAGGGTTATAAGCCCCAAAACCGCCCCGGCGGCTATGCCGCTTCTGACATATATTATATCATATTCCTTATCGAAAACAGAAAAATACAACAGCAAAAAAACCGCAAGACCGGCAAAGTATATAAGGGCCTCGGCTATAATGTTTAAAAAACTCAATTTGCTTTTTTTGTCTATGATTTCAAAGTTTTTTGTCTTAAACATGGCAGTTTCTTCCGTCTATATAAAGTGAACCGTAAGCCTCGCTTTCGGCAATAACGGGCTTTAAGGTTATAAGAACACAGGTCATCTCACGAAGATCCCTCTCCTCTTCAACCCTTACGGTAATTGAATTTGTTTTTGTTTTAAAAATAATTGTATGCTTTATGCCGATTTTTATAAGCTCGCCGCTTAAGCTGTAAACAGTATTGTAAAAGCTCTCCGTATCTTTGAGGCTTTCAAAAAAAGGCGAACAGATTACTGTTATTTCCCTGTCTATAGGCAGACTGTATTCCTTTGAAATAAGTTTGTCCCTCTTAGCGGAAAGCTTGTAGTGAATCTGCCTCAGGCTGTCGCCCTCTCTGTATTCTCTTATTCCGAAAATCTCGCTTGGGTCGTGGCCGCTTTTCTCCTCGGAAAATTTATCCTCGTCAAGGCTTATGCCTGTTTTGGCAAGAAAAGCGGATATATCCACAGGAACCTTTTTCGGAAAAATATACTGTTTGAAGCTCAGCTTATGTCTTTTTGAAAACTTAAAAATTTTAGCAAAGTCACGGATAATTATCTTTTTAAGGCTTATTTCGATAACACCGCAGCCCTTTAAAACAGGTTTTAAAGTAAGCTTCTTTGTTACAAAGGGCAAAGCGGAAAAATTCGCCTTTTGCGTTTCTTCCTTTCCCGTAAGATTGTTTTTAAGCTTAAGTACAAGAATACCGTTAAAAACAGGCATAAAGCTCCTTATTTCAAGGAAAATTCTGTTGTCCTCAGGGTTCTCGATTATAGTGTCTGCGGCTCTGCCCTTTACTCTTACAAAGGGACAGGTTAAAATAAGCTCCGCAAAACCCAAAAGGGGAAACAAAAGAAGCAGTACAAAAAGCACAAAGAAAGGGTATTTATCGGAAAACACCATCAATATTCCGGAAAAGGCAAGAGCGGCGGCGTATACAATTTTAAAAATAAGCATAATTACAATCTCTCGCTTTTCAATATATTTTCAAGAACTCCTACAGCCGTAACCTCTTCGGCAGCGGCCTGAGAGGTTAAAACTATTCTGTGGGAACAGGTGTCTGTAAAGACGGCCTTTATATCCGCCGGAATTACATAGGCTCTCCCCTCGCATAAGGCTCTTGCCATAGACATACGCAGAAGTGAAATAGACCCTCTTGGGCTTACTCCCATACGGATATAGGGGTTGTTTCTTGTTTTTTCCGAAAGAATGGCTATTTTTTCGTATATTTTATCGTCTGCAAAAATTTCCGCCGCCGTTTTCTGAATATCCAAAAGGGTTTCCTTGTCTATAACCTCTCTTACGCTGTCAAGAGGATTGTCCTTTTTGTGTTCCTTTAATATATCTATCTCGTTTTTTCTGTCGGGATAGCCTAAGGACAGCCTTATTAAAAACCTGTCAAGCTGTGACTCGGGAAGCCTTGAGGTTCCTATGGAGCCTACGGGGTTTTGAGTGGCTATAACCGTAAAGGGAGAGGGAATTTCATAGGTTTGGCCGTCTACGGACACCCTTTTTTCCTCCATAGCCTGTAAAAGGGCGGACTGGGTCTTTGAGGACGTCCTGTTTATTTCGTCCGCCAGCAAAAGGTTGCACATAACGACTCCCTCTTTATATTCAAAGGCACCTGTCTGTTTGTTATACATTGTAAAGCCGGTTATATCCGTAGGCAGAACATCGGGAGTTAAATAGATTCTGTTTACTTTAAGCCCCAAAGCTTTTGAAAAAGCAAGGGCTATTGTGGTTTTGCCAACTCCCGGTATGTCGTCAAGGAGAATGTTTCCTCCGGCTGCCACGGCTGTCATAATTTTTCTGAGCTCTTCGTCCTTGCCCGAAACGGCTTTTTTTACTTCATTTAATATATTGTCAATTATAGGCTTGTAGTTTTCCATAATTCCTCCGCCGAAAAATCTTTTTTCTTTATGATATTTCCTTTTAATATTTCTATTTTACCTCAAAAAAGGGCTCGATACAAGACCGAGCCTAAAATTTTTATTAAATTTAAGAAATCGCTGATTAATTAGCTCTTCGCATCTTTCACGCCGCTTTTTCCGATTGCTGCGTCACTCGCTGGGGGCGTAGGCTCCGGCTACGCCCTCAAGCGACTTCCTTGCTCTCGAAAAAATCAGCATAAAATCTGCTTCGGCGAATTAATCATCGCTTCCTTAATTATATTATAATTATTGATTATTTTAAAACCTCAGCAATAAAGTCCGAGATTTCTTTGTTTTGGCTGTTCTCGAAGAAAAGCTTTTTAAAGGCTTCGCCGGAAACGGTTTCCTTAAGGAAATCTCTGTCAATTTCGTTTAAAATTGTCATAATATCCTTGTATGTAATTTCTCTTACACCGTCCAGAATCTTTTTATTTCTCTGTTCCGGAACAACTCTCTCTTTGGGATAGCCCCCTCCCGGTTCTGTTGAAAAGAGCTTGTCGAACATATATTCGAGGTTCAGCTCAGCTCCCCAGCCGAAGCCCTTTGCAAAGGGAATGGCTACGCAGTTTCCCGCGTTAATCTGTGAGAACATATAGGCGTCCGACGGGTCTGCAATGTGGCCGCAGAGAACCTTGGGGAAAGAATTGCAGGCAAGCATAGCGCCCTCTCCCGTGCCGCAGCCCGTAACAACATAGTCGGCGGCTTTTGAGTTAATAAGGACAGCCGCAAGAAGCCCTGCCTGAACGTAGGTAAGCTGGTTTTCATCATCGGCGGAAAACATACCGTAATTATAGACCGTATGCCCCAAAGGCTCCGCAACCTTTTTAAGACTGTCAAAAATCAAACTGTTTTTCCCGGTCTGTGAATTTTCGTTGATTAAAGCAATTTTCATTTTTTATCTGCCCCTTTTCCGTAAAATTTTGAAAGCAAAACGGCGGAAGTAATAAAAGCCCTTGTGCTTCCTCTGTTTAATAATTTTATAACAAAATCGATACAATGTCAATAACAACATAAAAATTTGACATTTATTTGTATCATAATTTTTCAATAATACATTTCTGCTTTATATTTTAAGGAACCGCTGATTAATCGGCGGCTCCTTAATGCTCTGATATGGGCTGTTTTTATATAAATATTATGTAAGAAATCTTTAATATGTATATAATTTTATATTGGAATTGTTTGGAAAAAAGTGACCTAAAACTGCTTCTTTTAGGATGTATAAAAAACAGTTATGTGTTTTTTTACAACTCATTATTGTAAATATTTCTTATTAGTATATCATATTTAGAGGTAATATGCAATGCTTTTTTCCGTATTTTTTTTGCAAAATTTCCGCATACAGCTATGGAAAAAGGGCATATTCGCCGTCAAAATTTCAGTCAAAGGATGTGTTTAAATGGCAAGGCGAGGAGAAAACATATATAAAAGAAAAGACGGAAGATATGAGGGTCGGTATATAAAGGGTTATGATACAAACGGCAAGGCTAAATACGGTTATGTTTATTCACAGAGCTACAAAACACTTAAAGAGAAGCTTATTCTTCTTAAATCAGGGAAAACCGAAATTAATAAAAATTCAAACTTGAGTTTCGGAGACTGGCTTAATTTTTGGCTTCAAAGCAACAGCGAAATTAAAGAGACAACAAGACAAATATATAAATGCCATATAAAAAATCATATTGAACCTGCTATGGGAAGCATAAAATTAAAGGACTTAAATACCTGTGTTTTACAGGGGTTTGTAAACACATTAGAGCTTTCTCCGTCTACGGTTAATTTGATTTTTAACTGTGTAAAGTCAGCTTTAAAAAAGCCGAAGAAGAGGGTTTAATATTAGATATATGGTCAAGGGTAAGACTTCCTAAAAAGACAAAGGCCAAAATCAAAATATTAACTCCGTCGCAGCAGGCACGCCTTGAAAGCTGTCTTTGTTATGAACAGGATATAGGCATATTAATATGTCTGTATACCGGTTTAAGAATAGGAGAGCTTTGCGGCTTAAAGTGGGAAGATATAGACTTTGAAAATTCCCTTATGAAAATTCAGAGAACACAGGCAAGAATAGGCGGAGAAATCATATTTACACTGCCTAAGAGCCCGTCTTCTTCAAGAGTTATTCCCATACAGCCGTTTTTGCTTGAAAAGCTCAAAAAATGCCGCCGCGACAGTGAATTTGTTATTTCAAAAAAAGGAAGCTACGTTGATGTAAGGGGCTACAGACGGAGATTTAAAACGCTGTTAAAAGAAGCAGAGCTTCCCGATATACGTTTTCACGCTCTCAGACATACATTTTCGTCACGAGCCTTGGAGGTGGGAATGGACTTTAAAACCATAAGTGAAATTTTGGGTCATTCCTCTGTTTCAATAACTCTCGATTTATATGTTCATTCTCTTTACGAACACAAAAAAGAAGAGATGAACAAGCTTGACAGATTTTATAATTGTCCGTCATTAAATTAATAAACCTCATCAAAACCCCCTGAAAACAGGCGGTTTTATTCAGTTGACCTAAAAGAAGCAGTTTTAGGACAAATAAGTCTGAAAAACTTTAATAAAGATATTATTATGCGGTTTGTTTTTCTGTTATTATATAAATAATTGTTATAAATATATTAATTATGTAAATGAAAGACGTTTTTAAAATGAATAAAATACCGATGAGAGGGAGGGAAAGTGAAAGATGGTAATACAGCTTTTTTTCGGCGACAAGCTAAAGGAGTATTTTTTCAGAAATATAATGGACGGCAGACACAGGCTTAACTTCCTTTCGGAGGAAACGGGGCTTGGTTTTGATGTTGAAATTTTTATAGAGGTAAACAACGGCGTCAAAACAATAGCCGGTTCGGCGGTAAGGGGCGTTTATTATGAAGATAAGAGAGAAAATTTCGGAAGAATAATAGAAAACGATGCTAAGCTGCTTTTAAGGATAAAGGGCACCGAAAAGGCTTTGGGAATACTTATGTTTGAAAGCGGAGAGGACATAACCGTATTCAGAAAATATATTGCCGACAAAAGAAACATCGAAATAGGAAAAAACGGCGACATAATATACAAATATGATGGCAGAATAAATAAATATTTTGATATATGCCATGAAAGCGACAAAACCTATGTCGTTCCCCATATAAACAGAATTTATCATGAGGGCGAGCTTATTAAAGATAAAAAGAGGATACGCTTCGGAGAGATTATAAGCTATAACAAATTTAAGCTTGTATATTTAGGCAATATTTTGGCCGTAAACAACCCGGACGGAGAGGTAAGCTGCAATTTGAGGGGCTTTAAATATCCGAATCCGCCGAAAGAGGCCGAACGCAGCTCGGAGCCTCAAAGGTTTTTCACAAGATCTCCCGGAATACTTCACAGAATAATATCCGAGACAATAGAGATTTATCCCCCCACGGCAAAGAGAGAAAACAGCGTAAGGCCGGCTCTGCTGGCTATAGGCCCCTCTATGACTATGAGCCTTGCTATGATTGTAAGCGTTACGTTTATGATTAGCTCGGGCTCAAGCGGCAGGAGCATCGTGCCCAGCGCCGTTATGGCCTGCAGTATGTTTGCCGGGGCTGTTATTTGGCCTTTGCTTACGAGGAGGTATAACAAAAAGAAAGAAATTGAGGACGAAGAAAACAGAAAAACAAAATATATAGAATATATAGACGAAACCGAAAAAATACTTAAGGAAAAGGCGGAGTATAACAAGGGCGTTTATGAAGAGATGTACCCCGATATTTCCGAGCTTTACAGACGTGTCAGAAACAAAGAGACAACTCTTTGGAACCAGTCGCCCTACGACGAGGGTTTTTTTGACATAAGAATAGGAAGAGGCTCCCGTCCTTTCTCTATAGAGATGAATATTCCCAAGGAAAAATTCACACTTGAGGATGACCCCCTGAGAAGCTGCGCACAGGCCGTTAAGGATAAATACAGCTTTATTTCCGATGTTCCCGTGTCGGTTGATTTAAAGAAATTAAGCAGCTTGGGAATTGTAGGCAGCAGCGAAAAAAGAAAAGATTTGCTTAACCTTATGATGGCGGAGGTTGTAATAACCCACTGCTACAGCGAGGTTAAAATAGGGGCTATATTCAGCGAGGACGAAAGTGAGTTCTGCAACTTTGCCAAAAGGCTTCCCCATATTTGGGAAAAGGGCAGAAAGGTCAGGTTTGCGGCCTGCGACAAAGAGGGGGCTTATGGCGTTATAAAAATAATAAAGGACGTATATGAGGAAAGACTTGAAGAGAGAGAAAATAACAAAACAGATTCTTTTCTTCCCCATTATGTTGTTTTTATTGAAGACAGCTCTCTGCTTGAAAACAATTCGGGCATAAAGGAGTTTGTTCACGAGGCCGAGGGCTTGGGAATCACCTTTGTTTTCGCCTGCGACAAAATAGGGGAGCTGCCCCTTAAGTGCAGAAATATAATTCAGCTTTCCGACGGAGAATGTACGGTTTACGACAAAGACGACAACTCCGGCAAAATGACCGAATTTATACCCGACAGCTGTAAAAATATAGATTTGGACAAGCTTTCCGAAAGCCTTGCGCCTATAAGGATAAACGAGGTTTCCGAAGAGGCCTCCCTGCCTGAGAGCTTAGGCTTCTTCGATATGTATAAGGCAAGAAACACGGAGGAGCTTGCTATTGAGGACAGGTGGAGAAACGCAGACGTTTCAAAGAGCCTTGCTTCGCCTTTGGGTGCGGTAAGCGGCGGCGGAGTATTTTCTCTTGACCTTCACGAAAAGGGTCACGGCCCCCACGGACTCATAGCCGGAACTACAGGTTCCGGAAAGAGCGAATTTATAATGTCATACATATTGTCTATGGCGGTAAATTACAGCCCCAACGATATAGCCTTTGTGCTTATAGACTATAAGGGCGGAGGTATGGCCAACGCCTTTGTGGATTTGCCCCATACAGCGGGAATAATAACGAATCTGGGAGGAAATCAGATTAAGAGGTCAATGTCGTCAATTCAAAGCGAAATCAGACGGCGTCAAAGAGTTTTGAAAGAAGCAAGCTTTGCGGCAAATGTAGATGTAAAGGATATAAACGAATATTACAAGCTTTATAAACGAGGTGTCGTAACAGAACCCATGCCTCATTTGCTTATGATTTTTGACGAGTTTGCGGAGCTTAAAAGCCAGGAACCGGAGTTTATGGCCAATGTTATAAGTGCGGCCCGTATAGGCCGAAGCTTAGGCGTTCACCTGATTCTTGCAACACAGAACCCCTCCGGCGTTGTAAACGATCAGATTTGGTCAAACACCAATTTCAGAGTTTGTCTTAAGGTTCCCGACAGATCGGTCAGCAAGGAGGTCTTAAAAAGAGACGAGGCCGCCTATATAACAAACCCGGGCCGCGCCTATGTTCAGGTCGGAAACGATGAGCTTTTCGTTCTCGTTCAAAGCGGCTACAGCGGCCTTAAATATATAAAAGACGGAAGCAATATTTCCGACAGCGGAAGCTCTGTTGTAAACTGTATAGACCTTTTGGGCAGAGAGCTTTCAAGCTATAACGGCAGAATTAACAATATGTCGGGCGAGGATCAGACCCAGCTCAGGGCTATTGTAGGCTATATAAAAGAATTTTCAAGAAACAAGGGCGTAAAGGCAAGAGAGATTTGGCTGCCGGAGCTGCCTAAGAGCTGTTATTTAGAAGAGCTTGGCAAGAGACCCGGGGGCTTCAACGGCAAGGTATGGGAAGAAACAAAGGATTATCTTCTGCCTGTTGTGGGAATATACGACGACCCGTCGAACCAGAGCCAGGGGCTTGCATATGCGGATTTTATAAAGGATCACCACGCTGTTATATACGGTTCTCCGGGTACGGGCAAAACCGTTTTTGTCGAAAGTCTTATTTACGGCCTTGCAATGAGATATTCTCCCGATGTTGTAAATATGTATATTTTAAGCTACGGCAGCAAGAGCTTAGGCTACTGCAAGAGTCTGCCCCATGTGGGAGACGTGCTTTTTTCGGCGGAAAGCGACAAGCTTAAGAGACTCTTCCCCAGACTTGAAGCGGAAATCGAAGCAAGGAAGAAGCTCTTTGAGAAATACAGCGCAGGAAATATGGAGGCTTATTTCCAAGCCGGAGGAGAGAGAATCCCGGCGATTATGGTTATAATCGACAATTATGCGGCCTTTAATGAAAACTACGGCAGCGAACACGGCTCCAAAATAGAGAAGCTTGTAAGAGAGGGTTCAAACTACGGAATTTACCTTGTTATTACCGCTGTGGCTATAAATACCGTAAAGAGTAAGATTCAGCAGAATATAAGCCTTAATTTTGTCCTTCAAATGAACGACAGCTACGACTATATGACGCTTTTGGGCAGAAAAAACGACGGCTCGAGAATAGAACCCGAAAAGGTAAAGGGCAGAGGCCTTGTTAAGCTTCACGATGTTCTCGAGTTTCAGATACCTCTTGCCGTAAAGGGCAAAAACGATGCTGAAATTTCTGCTTTAATGAAAGAGCGCTACAGCCTTATGGCGGAAAGCTGGAAGGGCAAGGTGCCTGCGGAGATGCCTGTTATACCCGACGATATGAGGCTTGGAAGCCTGTTGGGCAGAAGAGATTTCTCAGAGGCCGCAGACGGAGGTCTTATACCCGTAGGCTATGACGTTGATGCAATACAGCTTGTTTCATATGACCCCGTTAAGAAGCCTTTCTTCCTGATAAGCGGCGAGCCGGGCTGCGGAAAGACAAATACTCTTGTCAGCATAGCGCAGGCAAGCGGTATGGATGTTTGGCTTTATGACAGAGAGGGCGAAGCAAGAACTCGTTTTTCTCAGGACGTAATTAAAGGCTATTGTCACGGCAGTGAGGGCATAGACCAATTTGCGGATAAGCTTATTTCAGAGGCAGTTAATAGACACAACGCTTTCAAGGAATATAACGGAGAGTTTTCAAGGGAAGAGTTTATAGACAAATATCCTAAAATTATGATTGCAATAGACGATTTCGGCGAATTTTTTGACAATGTTTCCGAAGAAGCTCTTTCAAAGATAGGCGTATTGACCTCTAAAACAGAGCTGGGCTTTTACTTTACCGTTTCCGTAAGCAGCGGAAGCCACGGCAAGTTTAAATCTCAGGACGCCGTAAAGAAAATATTCAATACCGCAAACGGCGTGGTTTTGGGCGGAACAACCGGTCTTAACGGCTTCGGCATAAGCGTTCCCTACGGTTTTAAGAGCGACAGCTTCGAGGGCAAGGGCTATTTTGTAAACAAGAATAAATTCTGTACGGTTAAGCTGCCTTTTGCAGAGTAGGAAATAGGGATATATGTTAAGAATTGTAGTGCGTGATGACAAAAAAAGAAAACATTGACTATGTTCTTAAAAGAGTCAGAGGCTTTGTCAATGAAAAATACGGCGATGAAGATATAGAATTTTTCACGGCAAGGCCTGATGTTCTCATAAATTATGAGATTAAAGACAATTATATATATTTATTTATTCTTGACACTGTTTATAAAGAGGTCAGCGGTGTAGATATTGCTTTGAGACTCAGAAGTCAGCACAAGGAGGTCTATGTTTTATTTATTACCGAAAGGTTAGAGCTTCTCTATCCGGTAATAAACCAAAACATAATGCCCAGCGGATTTTTGAGAAAGCCGGCGGACGAAAACGATTTAAGGAAGATAATTTCCTGTGTTGTGGATTTTTATAAGGAGGGCAGTGCCAAAACCATTAAAACCATAACCGTAAACACGGGTTCGGCGGTTTACAAAATAAGCCACAATGAAATTGTCTATATAGAGGCTTTAAACAAAAAAATACATATTTACACCGAGACAAACAGAATAAGCTGTTATCACAGCCTTCAGGCCTTAGAGAACGAGCTGAAAGAGGGGTTTGTAAGGTGCCACAAAAGCTATATCATAAATAAGGGCAAGATAAAAAACATATATTCGGCTCAGATGTATGTTGAAATGACCGACGGCAACAGGATTCCCATATCCAAAACCTATAAACACAATTTAAGGGAAAACCCGTTAAAAGATTAAAAGAGCCGCCGTTTCCTTGACGAAAGGGGGATTATATGAAAGAGGAAAACTTTGTGGGCTTTATATTTACGGGCTGTGAAATTTTATATCTTGCCAAGTGTATGGGAGCCGAAAGCATTATAGGTATGCAGCTCAGTGAATTTAAGAATAAGGGTGAAGTTATGGAGGAGGCGGAAAAAAAGTCTTATAAGAAAAAATTATGTTTTTAAAGACTTCGGCGGCGGACTTATATTCAATAAGGAGCTTGTCAAATATTTTGAACCCGTTGTTTTATGCAGAGGATATGCCGCCTGCAGTATAAGGGGAGACGGCTATATCAGAAATTTAGGCTATTATATTAAAAAAGATGATTTTGTGTGTATGGACAAGGAGCCCCTTAACAAAGAAAACTTTGTTCTTACATATAAAAAGAACCTAAGTAATTTATATGACAGTATATTCAGAAAAATAGATGTTTTTGACACGGAGGAAGAGGAAAGCTTTTTAAGCTTCGCCTTTATAATGACGGAAAGCCCAGAAAAGCCCCGTTATCTCAGCTACAGGCTTTATAAGGGCGGTGTTTTTGAAATTTCCGAAAAGGGAGAGCTTAAGGAGGTCGGCCGGCAGGCTTTGGAAAAGGCTGTGGGCTGTGAAATAAAATATCTTGCCGAGAGTGTCGAAAAGTCTGACGAAAGAAACACTTAGGGCGTTTTGTCCGAAAAAAAGGGCGTCTTGTCATAAAGTATTGATATTATTTTCTTTAGGAGGTAAACTGATATCAACAAAGGCAAGAACAACCAAATCAATAATAAAGACAAGGCAGGTGCAGGAAATGAGCAGTATATATATTTCGACAGAAGGTTTGGAGGCGGCGTCAGCCGGACTTAAATCGGCAAAGGCAAAGACGTCGGAAATAAGAGAATCCTTTACAGCGGCAGCAAGCGAGCTGAACAACTGTATGGATGTCAGCCAGACCCTTATGAACGCTGTTAATGTTATTAAGGGAAATCTGGAGGAAGCTGAAGAGATTACGGGCAATCACATTTCGTTTTTGGAAAATGCGGCAGGTGAATACAACTACGCCGAGACGGAAAATGCGGCTTATGTTGAAAAGCTTACAAACGAGCTTTACTCGGGTTCGGGAAGCTCAGCAGCAGGAGCGGCAGGAGCAGTCGGAGCCGCAGGAGCAGCCGCAGGAACAGCCGGAGAGGGCAGTGAAAGCTCCTCAGGTACAGCCGGAGCCGTATCGGGCGGAACATCGGATAAGGAATGTGACGAGCCCGACAGTGACACATACGTTGACGAGGAAGCCCCCACATTAGACGAGGCCGATAACGAAACAGCTTCATCAGGCGAAAACAGCGGCGAAGCTATGAGCGATACATACGTTGATGAGGAAGCTCCCACTTTAGACGGAAGCGATGCTACGGCAGCAGCGGCGGCGGCGGGAACCGCAGGAGCTGCAGGAGCTGCCGGAGCGGCTGCAGCCGGTTCTGAAAGCAGCGGAGCAGTAAGCGATACAGCTGCAAGCGGAGCCGATACCGCAAAGGAATATGATCCGGTAAATCCCGATGATTCGGCAGCAGGCAGCGCGGCTGAACAGGATGTGCCGAATCCGGATATAGAAGTTGAAACAGCAGACGGTACAGGAGACGGTGCTGCGGCAGACAGTGCAGGAGCCGATGATGCAGCAACAGACATCGGCACAGAAACAGATGGTGCAGCGGCAGACAGCACAGGAACAGACAGCGCAGGAGCAGACAGCGCAGCAGCAGACAGCGGAGCAACGGCAGACAGCGGAGCTACAGCAGACAGCGGAGCCACAGCAGACAGCACGGCCACAGCAGACAGCACGGCAACGGCAGACAGCACAGCAGCCGCAGCAACAGACAGCAGTGCATCTAATCTTTCCGGAAACGGCGGTTTTGGTCAGCCGGGCGGACAGCCGATGGGCGGCCACAACCCCTCACCGATGGGCGGCCACAACCCCTCACCGATGGGCGGACATAATCCCTCGCCGATGGGCGGTCAAGGCGGTTTCAGAAACAACTCTTCCGGCATAAACGGCTTTTATAATAACTTCGGAGGCTTCAGAGGCGGTAAGCCGGGGACTATAAATGTCAATCCCGGCGGAGGCGCAGGAGCGGCTGTTCCGGCAGGCGGCATAAAAGACGTAGGCTCGGGGCTTGCAAAGCTTTTACGCACACCTAAGCGGTAAGAAAAATTTCTGAGGAGGAAATACAATGAGCATAGACAGTATTTTGCCTGTGGGAACGGTTGTTAAGCTTTCATCGGCAGACAGAAGAGTTGTTATTATGGGAATCCTGCCTGTTGTGGAGGATAAAACCTATGACTACATAGGCGTTGTATATCCCGAAGGATATATGGGCAGAGAAAGTACGGTTGTCTTTATGGAGGAAAACATAGAAACTGTATTTTGTTTAGGCTTTTCAGACATTGAAAGACAGCAGTTTATTTCCGAACTGAGCGAAGCTGTGGAAAACGGTTAAGGTAGGGAGGCGGTTTTATGGAAGATAAAATTTGTGTTGATGTATTTATTCCTTCCGTAAACAAAAATTATGATATAGTTTTGTCCCCTGAGCTTTATACAAAGGAAGCGGCGGAATATATTTTTAAAGCTATAGGAGAATATGAAAGCTTCGGAGCAGAGCCGCAAGGGCTTATTCTCTGCGACAGAAGTAAAAAATGTATCTTAAACGGAGAGCTTCCTTTGAGTAAATGCGGCGTAAACAACGGCAGCAGGCTTATGGTGGTATGAAAGGAGTGATTTGCGGATGGAAATAAGACTTGATTATGAGATGGCGATAAAATGTGCCGAGAAGATAAAAGGTCTTTCCGACGAGGTTTCGGATATAACTGCCGAAATAAGAGGCATAGCCGAGGACACCGGCGATTATTGGCAGGGAGAGGCCGGAGAGGCATACAGAGAGGTTTGCACTGAGACCCAAGAGTTTTTTAAGAAGCTCAGCGTTAAATTAAACTCTTTGGGAGAGGAAATAAGGAAAGAGGCCGAGGCCCTTAAGGCGGCTGACGAAGAGCTTTCCGCTGCGGCTGAAAGCCTGTAAACGTAAAGTAATTTAAACAGTGATTACAGGGCGAAAGCCCTTAATAATAAATTTTTTAAGGAGGAAACAAAAATGGCAAATGTAATCAGAGTAACACCGGAGGAACTTGAAAACGTAGCTAATCAGCTTGAGGGATGGACAGACAGCTATAACAGCTGCTACAATCAGATTTTATCAACAGCAAGCGACCTGTCAAGCTCATGGGCAGGCGAAGCTCAGCAGGCTTATTTAACACAGATTAACGGCTTTGAAGATGATTTCAAAAACCTTTATGTTCTTTTCAACCAGTATGCAAGCTTTTTAAGAACATCGGCTAAGAAATACAGCGAAACAGAAGCAACCATCAGAGATTCTGCAAAGGCTTTGTCAACAGGTCTTTAATTAAAGGAGGAAATGAAAAATGGCAGAAATTAAAGTTAGCTCGGAATTATTAAGACAGGCAGCATCAGACATTAAACAGCAGTATACAACCTTTACCGAAATCGCAGCTGATATCGAACAGGGCGTAGGTACACTTTCTTCAACATGGGAAGGCGACGCTTTCACAAGCTTTAAGGCTAAACTTGACACCTTAAAGCCCACTCTTGAAAGCTACGGCCAGGTTATTCAGGAATATGCTGCATTCCTTGAAACATCGGCTGAACAGTATGAAACAACGGAAGCTGCAAACCAGAGCTCCACAGATGCCCTTGAAAATACTCTTTTTCAGTAATTGACAAATAGGCTTAAGGGCGTTTAAGGCAAAATTAACACACTGACAATAAAAGAAAGAGGAATATGAAAACAGTCATAGAGGGCCTTAAGAGGCATATATGACGCAAATAACAGCCGAATGCCTGTATTTAAGATAATTTTAATTACCTGTCATTTCGGCTGTTTTTGTTTTTATGTTTGAAAGAATTGTTTATCGGAAAGGAGTTTTTAATTATGAAATATTTTAAGCTTTTGGCGGCGGCTCTTGTTTTAGCCGGCCTTATGTGTACGGCTGCTTTTGCGGAAGAAACTATTACAGAAGCTGATAGTCGGGAAGTAACAATTAAAATAGACGATGAAGTGCTTAACACCGATGTTTCTTCTATTTATGAACCTGAGAAAGGCGTAACTTTGGTTCCTTTCAGAGCCATTTTTGAGGCAGTGGGAGCAGAAGTTGAACCTGAACATGATAAGGACGGACACACAACAGCTGTTACAGCTACAAAAGACGATATAGAAGTTAAAATGGTTATTAATGATACACATGTAACAGTAACAAAAGGGGAAAAGGTTACAACGGAAGATATGGGAGCGGCTCCGGAAATACAGAATGGCTATACTATGATTCCCGTGAGATTTGCAGCAAAGGACTTCGGCTATACAGTGGATTGGGACCAAGAAACACTCACTGTTATAATAACAAAGAATAAAGAGAGCGGCGAAGATGAAACGGAGACCTCAACCGAGGACGCAGAGTCGGACGAAACAGAAGTCTCAACCGAGGAAACAACGGAATCAGGGACAGAGGTGTCTACAGTAATAAATAAAGAATATTCCTCCAGCGACGGCTCTATAAATACATATACAGGCGAAGTCAGCGGAAGTTCCAATAATCAAATTCCCAACGGCAACGGCAAAATGGTATACGGAGCATCGGGAAGCGAATATGACGGCCAATGGGAAAACGGCAAAAGAAAAGGATATGGCACGATGACGTGGTATAAGATAGACGACAGCGGCTCTCCTATATATGATCAAAATGGAAATAAAATAGAAGAGTTTGAGTATCAAGGTTATTGGGATGAAGATGCTGCTAATGGCAAAGGTACATTATTTTATTATGATGAAGACGGCGTTAATATAATTAAGAAATCATACGGAGAATGGGAGAATAATACACTTGTCAAAGAACTCGATAATAATTAATTAAAAAAAGAGGATTAAAGGGCAGATTTACAGAGCCGGCAGAGGGCGGTTTTCGGCTCTCTGTCAACCCTGTTTGCCGGGGAGACAGGGAAAGGAGATGATTTTCTGGAAATTGTATTAAAAACGGACAAAATCTGTACTTTGGCCGGCGAGCTTAAGAATATAGGGACACGTTTGGGAGAAATTTCTTCCGCTTATTACAGCGTAAGCCGTCAGGTTTTAAAGGCCGGAGGCTGTTCGGTTAATATAATAAAAGCCGGAGAAAGCATATCCTTAAATTTCAGGGCGGCGGAAGAGGTCTTGTTAAACCATGAGGAATTTCTTAACCAAAGTATAGAGGCCTATTTGGAAACCGAAAGGTCTGTTATTACGGGGGCTTGTGAGCTTGAGGGGCTTAAAGGGGGTCAAGAAACGGCGGTTTCCGGCGGAGTCCTTTTAAATAAAGAGGCTTACCTGCCGGAGGTGGAAATTTGCAGACTTGATTTCAGTGTTGAAAGGGGGACTATAAGCGTTCCTAAGATAAAGGGAAAGTATAAAGTATAATTTTTTATCAGGAGGGCAATATGACAGCTATAGCGATAATCGGCGGAGTGCTGATAATTATATTAATTATTTTTACTGTTTATGTTGTAAAAAACATAGTAAAGGAAAGTATAGCGGCAAAACCGGCGGAACCGGAGAGGGCTGTCCCCGGGGCGCATATAAAGGACTTCAAAAATATTGTCGAGCCTGAAAGGGAGGAATATTTTGAAGAAGAAAAGGAGGCTATAACCGTAGGGGCCGGTTTTCTGAATTTTGCCGAAGACAAGAAAAAGAGCAGAGATGAAGATTTCGAGGACAGCTTATATGACGATGAGTTTGACTTTGAATATGACTATAAAACGAGAAGCATTGACGAAGATGATGAAATTAATCATATAGGCAGATATTCAAAAACGGACGAGGAGATATTCGGCGGCAGAGGAAATATTTCGGTTACGTTAAAATATAACGACGGAGAGGCAAGAAAGGTTTTAAAAATGGTAACTTCCCAAATAACCGTAGGACGGGGCATAGGAAACGACCTTCTTTTAAACGGCTACAGCTTTATAAGCAAAAACCACGCCATATTTTCGCTCAGAGGAAATAAGCTTTACCTGAAAGACCTTGACAGCAGAAACGGAACCAGCGTAAACGGAAAAAGAATCAGGGGAGAGGTTCTTTTAAGGGAGAGCTGTGAGGTTGCTTTCGGAAAGGTTAAGGTAAGGGTTATTATAACGGAGGACAATTAATTATGAGAATGGATATATGGGGGATAAGCGACATAGGCAACGTAAGGAAGGTAAACCAAGGCAGAATAAGCATATGCCGTGACGAGGGAACAGCCCTCTTAACCGTGGCCGACGGTATGGGAGGAATGGACAGCGGCGAAAAGGCAAGCGGTATGTTTGCGGAGGGAATGGAGGAATGGTGGGGGAAGAACTCAGGCCGCTTAAAGGATATGGATACAGAGGATATGGAGGACGCTGTCTACGACATATTTTTTGATATAAATAAAAAAATATATGACTTCTGCATATCGGAGGGAATAAAAACGGGAACCACAGGCTCTATTCTGCTTGTAAACGGAGACAAGGCCATAATAGCCTATTCCGGAGACACGAGAATTTACCGTATAGGCGAATGGGACGGAGCCGAGCTTTTGTCGGAGGACGACAATCTATACAGCTATATAGAAAAGAGCCCCGACGAGGAGGAAAATTTCGAGAAATATAAGAGCGTTATGCTTGCTTACGTAGGCAAGTCGGGAAATATCTCCGTTTCTATGAAAAACATAGTTATTTCTCCGGGAGATATTTTTATTATTGCAACAGACGGCTTTTACAATTATTTCAATATTCAAAGCGATGAAAATATAATGATGGCAAAGGCTATGGAAGCAAAGGAATTTGCCGAGGAGGCAGTCAAAAAAACCAAGCAGACAAGAGCGGCGGACAATCTGTCTTTGATTATTGCAAAATTTCAGGAGGAGTTATGAGAGCAAGGTTTATTTTATTTATTTCGATTATTTCAGTTGTTTTATTCAGCTTAAGCTCTGTTTTTGTTTTCGGCTCAACGAGCGCCGAAAGGGAAATTTTAAGCTATGAGGAGAAAATTACCGAAGAGGGAACCCTTAAAGACTCATATAAAAGCGGAAAGCTGCTTAACGGCGAGCTTTTTAAAGAGGCTGTGGAAAATGCGGCCGCTATGAAAAAAAGCTTAAGCGAAGACGTTAAGATTAAAGAGCTTAGAACGGACGTCCTCTTAGATTTATCCAACACGGGAAGCAGCTTCACGCTGAACATAGACGGAAGCCTTAAAGACTATGAGGACGAGGTAGACAGTTTTGTTGTCAATGCAAACGGAATATACCTCTTTATAAACCCGGCGGAGCTTGATACTTCAGGGGGAGACTCCCTTGAAATAAGCATAAATGACAATTCCGGCGTTGTGGGAAGATATAACGGAACAGACATGGCCGCTCTTGTTAAAAAAGGAGCAGGGGTCTTGTTTGCTGCGGCAGGCTTATATCTCATATTATTTTCTCTCTTGTTTATAGCAAGAAATAAATTTAACGAGAAATTTCATAAAAAAATTGTAACTGCGGCAGGGTGTGTCTTTGGCGTTGTTTTTGCAGTTTTCGGACTTTTTGTCTTTACGGCGGATATAGAGCTTGAAACGGAAAGCACTCCTGTTGATTTATCCTCTGAGGAGACCCCTCTCTTTACCGTCAGCTATAACAACAGCAAAACCGGAGGCATTTATTTGGGTCTGCCGCTTTTTGCCGACGGCTTAACGGAGGCCTATTCAGCTTCGTTTATAAAGGGAACAGACAGCGGCGACACTGCAATAGGCGGAAATTATTCCGATAAATTTCAGGTTTTGAAGTTCCCCATTAAAAGCGAGGGAGACTATTACGTTATAAACAACAAGGTCAGCTTCAGCGATGTAAGCCAGTCGGATTCTGTGCTTTATGAGGCGGTTTCCGTTTTGGGGGCCAAAAACATAATCAGCGGAAAGGCCGAGGGAATTTACGGCGTTAATGATACGGTAACGAGAGCGGAGGCGGTTACGCTTCTTTGCAAGCTTCTCTACCTTGACAGCTCATCGACCTCGGTTTCGGGGGGGGCTTTTCCGATATTTCAAGAGACGAGTGGTTTTACGGCTATGTTATGGCGGGAAAGGAAAACAATATTCTTTTAGGCTATGACGACGGAACTTTCAGAGCGGAAAACACAATAACAAAGCAGGAGTTTGCTTCTATTTTGGGAAAGGTTATGGAGGAGAGACTTAAGTATTATACATTAAATAACTACTCCAGCTTAGATGTATATTCCGATATTGGCGATATAGCGGCGTGGGCAAGACCCGAAGCGGCAGTTTTGGAAAACGCCGGAATCAGGATAGACTCAGATGTATATGAGCCTTTAAAGGCCATTACAAGAGGAGAAGCCGCAAAGCTTCTTTACGGGGTTTACTGTTTAATACAATAAAAATAAGTAAGGAGGAAAAGTCATATGTTTGAGATGAAATGCTATTACGGCACATTTAAAAACAAGCGTGAAAACAATGAAGACAATTTTTATATCAATTCCGTTTACGCCCCTGTTAATCACAACAGCGACATAAAGGGAAAAACCACTGCAAGCGACAGCAAGCAGGCCGTTTTCGGCGTTTTCGACGGTCTCGGAGGCGAAGAAAAGGGTGAGACGGCTTCTTACACCGCCGCAAAGACCCTTAAAAGCTTTAAGGATATTAAAAAATATTATTTTGCGGCAAATAAAGCCGTGGCAAATCTTACGCCGGGCAGAACGGGCAGAAGCGGCTCAACGGCGGTTATATTTGAATTTTCGGACGGAACTTTCCAGTGTTCAAATTTAGGCGACAGCAGGGGCTATTTAATAAGAAACGGCAAGATATACAGGCTGTCAAGGGATCATACAACAATCCAGACTCTTATTGAAAACGGAACACTGACCGAAGAGGAAGCAAAGAAATCGAGGTTTAAGAACTCTCTTTCACAGTGTCTCGGCCCTGAGGAGGAGGACACTGAAATAAGCCCTTATTATTCAAAAAAGGGAGAAATAAAAGAGGGAGATATTTTCCTGCTTTGCTCCGACGGACTTACGGGAAATTTGACTGATGATGAAATAAGGGATATTGTTCTGGCTTCCGAGGGGGGAAAGGCTGTTGAGACGCTTTTTAAAAGAGCGGAAGCCGCAGGAGCAAAGGACAACACAACCATTGTTTTGATTTATGCCAAGAAAGAAAACGGGGCGGAAGCAGCTCCGGCGGCGGCAAATAAAACAGCCCCCAAGCAGGCGGCTCCCAAGAGAACGGAAAGCCCGAAGTCGGCTCAGCCAAAACCGGCAGCTTCGGCAGCGGCATATAAACCGGCGGCTCAGCCAAAGAAAAGCAATTCCTCAGGCCTTATTATAGCCGGAGCGGCGGCGGCTTGTATAGTTGTCTGCTGTGTTGTTTTATATTTTGCCGTATTTAATAAAAAGACCGAAGAGCCTGTTTCCGAAACAGAGACAGCCGAGGCGTCCGAGAAAGCTGGGGTTAAAACACAGGAAGAGGCCTTTCAGGATATTTTGGACGGAAGAGTTAAATCCTGCGACTATGTATATTATGACATAGACAAGGACGGAACGGAGGAGCTTGTTTTGGGCGACAACGGCAGCAGTTATTTGGAGGTCTATGTTTATGACCCCGAAACGGGAGAAGCCAAGGCTCTTCAATCTATAGATATGACAAATAATCAGTTTGAAGAAAATTATTTGTTTGACTATGAAGGAGGTTTGGGCTGTGTAATAAAGACAAACGATACCGCTGTACAGTATTGCTGTATTACTATTGAGAACGGCATAATCGGCAGATCTGTGCTGGCGGAGAGAAGCGAAAGCGGCTATAAAATAGACATAAACAACGTAAGCGAAGCGGATTACAATTCTTATATTGCACAGATAGCTTCAAATAAGCTTGAAAGCACTCATCTTTCGGGAGCAGACCCCTCAACAACCACAACCGAAACCACAACCGAAACTACCACGCAGGCATCCACCGAGGCGGCAACGAGAAGCGCTGACAGCAGTAACAGCAGCAATTCGAGCAGCGGTTCAAGCAGCAGCGGTTCAAGCAGCAGCGGTTCAAGCAGCAGCTACAGCAGCGGCTCAAGCAGCAGCAGTGAAAGCATCAGTGATACAAGCAGCGAGGATACAAGCAGCGAGGATACAAGCAGCGAGGATACAAGCAACGAGGATACAAGCAACGAGGATACAAGCATCGAGGATACAGGCATCGAGGGTACAAGCATAACGCTTCCCAACTGGTAAAAACTTGATTAAAGAGAAAAAGTGACGTAATTTTGTGCAGGCGGCTGTATATGAGATAATATGTTTTGCTCAGCGGAGGTGAGGTTTTTATATGAATGAGGTTAAGCGGTTTGAACCCCTGTGGGGAAGCTGGTATGTTAAAGACCTGATAGGAGAGGGAAGCTACGGCAAGGTTTACAGAATCGAACGTGAGGAATTCGGCTCGGTTTACAAGGCGGCCCTCAAATATATCAAAATCCCCAAAACCTACAGCGAGGTCAAGAGTATTATGGCCGAGGGTATGGACAGGGAAGCCGCAGAGAGATATTTTAAAGAGTTTGCCGAAAGACTTGTCAAAGAGGTTCAGCTTATGGCAAGGGTCAAGGGCAACAGCAACATTGTAAGCTATGAGGATCACAGGGTTATAAAATCCGAGGACAAAATAGAGTGGCACCTTTTTATAAAGATGGAGCTGCTTACAAGCCTTGTAGATTATATAACGGAAAACAAGATTACAAAATGGGATATTATAAGGTTAGGCATACACATATGCAGGGCTTTGGAGGTTTGTCAGAAGCACAACATTATACACAGGGACATAAAGCCCGAAAACATATTTGTTTCCGAGGACGGCAATTTTAAGCTGGGTGATTTCGGAATAGCAAGGCAGATTGAAAAGACTATGGCCGGGCTTTCCAAAAAGGGAACCTATACATATATGGCCCCTGAGGTGTATTTGGGCAAGGAATACGGCTCCAACGCAGATATTTATTCTCTGGGAATTGTTATGTACAGATTTCTAAACAATAACAGGACGCCGTTTTTGCCGCCTTATCCCGAAAAGATAAGCGGAAACGTCAGAGAGGTGGCCCTTGCAAGGAGAATGAGCGGCGAAGTGCTTCCGAAACCCGTAAATGCCGACGGCCGGCTCGGGGAGATAGTGCTTAAGGCCTGTGCTTATAACCCCGTTGACAGGTATGACAGCCCGAAAGAGATGAGAAAGGCGCTGGAGGCGATTTTTTTCGCAGAGGAGGAAGGCGGAGCTGTTTACGATGACAGTCACGGCGACAGTCTCGATAACGACAGCGTCCACTATACCCACACGCACACCCACAGCTCTGAACCTTCTTCGGATTCTTCCGGCGGCAGTTTAAAGCCTATATTGTTCAGCGAAGAGGAAGAGGGTAAAACCGAGGACATCGGCAAGTGGGAAAAAAGCGGCGGATATGAGACTGTAGACCCGAACGAGTGGGGAAGCAATCATGACAACGAAACCGTTGATATAGACAAGTGGGAACACGACAGTCTTGACGAAACCGTAGACATTGACAAGTGGGAAAAGAACCACGATGATGAAACCGTTGATATAGACAAGTGGGAACACGACAGTCTTGACGAAACCGTAGACA
>JAJQFB010000098.1:26883-38148 GCA_021201395.1 Clostridiales bacterium
TTGACAAGTGGGAGAAGAACCATGATGATGAGACTGTAGACATAGATAAGTGGGAGAAGAACCATGATGATGAGACTGTAGACATAGATAAGTGGGAAAGCGACAAGCTTGACGAAACTGTGGATATAGACGCATGGGAGAAAAGTCACGGAGAAGCCCCGGCACCTTTTAAAACCGAGGAAAAATCCGGCAGGGATAATTCTTCAAAACAGAGTTTGGCCGGCAAAAAGGCGGTTATAGCGGTCATTGCTGCTGTTGTTGTGTTTATGGGTTTGGCTGCGGCCGCTGTGTCTATGGTAAAAAGCGGCGGAGCGATAACCCATAACAACGGCGATGTGTATGAGGGTGAGACCGAAAACGGAAAGAGAAACGGTTACGGAACCATGACCTATGCCGATGGCAGCGTGTATACGGGTCAGTGGGAAAACGACCTTAAAAACGGAAAAGGCACTCTTGTCTATGCCTCGGGAGATGTATATGAGGGAGAATGGGAAAATAACAGCATAAGCGGTTACGGAACCATGACCTACGCCGACGGCGATGTGTATGAGGGCAGCTGGGTGAACAATTACAGGAGCGGTTCGGGAACCATGACCTACGCCGGCGGCAGCGTATATGACGGAAGCTGGTTGTTAAACGGCTATAACGGCTACGGAATTATGACCTATGAAAACGGCGAGGTATATTTGGGAAACTGGAAAGACAGCCAAAGAAGCGGACAGGGAACAATGACTTATAAAAACGGCGACATATACGAGGGAGAATGGGACGATAATTTAAAAGACGGAACAGGAAAGTATACATTTTCAACCGGAATCGTATATGAAAGCGAATTTAAAGAAGACAGCATAACCGGACAGGGAACTATGACCTACGCCGACGGAACTGTCGAAACGGGAACGTGGCTTGATGGCGAGCTTGTTTCCGCCGCAGGCTGAGTAAAGCTTTTGAGAGGTGATATATTTGCATGATGTAAAAAAGTTTGAACCTTTTTGGGGAAACTGGTATGTAAAGGAGCTTATAGGGGAGGGAGGCTACGGTAAGGTTTACCGAATTGAAAGAGAGGAATTCGGAACGGTTTACCGAGCTGCTCTGAAATACATAAAGATTCCCAAATCCCAGAGCGAGGTCAAGAGTGTTTTGGCGGAGGGTATGGACAAGGAGGACGTCGAAAAGTATTTCGGCGACTTTGTAAGCCAGCTCATTAAAGAAGTTCAGCTTATGGCCAAGGTTAAGGGAACGAGCAATATTGTCAGCTATGAGGATCACTATGTAAAAAAAATAGAGGGCAAAACGGAATGGCACATTTTTATAAGGATGGAGCTTTTAACAAGCCTTATAGACTATGTGAACGAAAACAAAATCACACGGCAGGACGTTGTAAAGTTAGGTATAGATATGTGCCGTGCGTTGGAAACCTGCCAAAAGCATAATATTATACACAGGGACATAAAGCCGGAAAATATTTTTATCTCCGACAACGGCGACTTTAAATTAGGGGATTTCGGCATAGCAAGGCAGATTGAAAAAACCGTTTCCGGTCTTTCAAAAAAGGGTACATATTCATATATGGCTCCTGAGGTTTACCTGGGCAGAGACTACGGCTCAAACGTAGATATTTATTCTCTCGGTCTGGTTATGTACAGGTTCTTAAACAGAAGCCGAACCCCCTTTCTTCCTCCTTATCCTCAAAAAATAAGCAATGCGGACAAGGAGAATGCTCTCGCAAAGAGAATGAGCGGCGAGCCTCTTCCCAAACCGTCAAACGCCGAGGGGAGGCTTGCGGAGATTGTCTTAAAGGCCTGTTCTTATAACCCCAAGGAAAGATACGACAATCCTATGGAGATGAGGAAGGCGCTTCAGGCCATTCTGAGAGAGCCGAAGCCCGAACCAAAGCCGGAGCCGGAACCGGAGCCGAAGGCCGAACCGAAGCCAAGGCCGGAGCCGAAACCGGAGCCGAAGCCCGAGCCAAAACCGGAACCAAAGCCGAAGCCGGAGCCGGAACCGGTTAAGTCCAAAGAGGAGGATAAGTCCCCAAAGCCGGAAACCAATGAGGTTAAAAAGAAGAAAAATTGGCCGATTTTGGCAGCGGCAGCTTGTGCGGCGGTTTGTTTCATTGCTTTATATTTCACAGTGTTCGGCAATAAGACTGAGAATACTGTTTCGGAAACAGAGGCGGATATGGCGGCTGAGATCGAGGAAACGGAAAATGTTTTTCAAGACATTTTGGACGAAAGAGTTATGTCCTGCGATTATGTATATTATGACATAGACAAGGACGGAACCGAGGAGCTTATTTTAGGCGATGTCGGCAGCAGTATTTTAGAGGCTTTCGTTTATAACGCCGAAACGGGAGGAACCGAAGCTCTTCAGGCTGTGGATATGACAAATAATCAGCTTGAAAACAATTATTTGTTTGACTGTGAGGACGGTTTGGGCTATGTAATAAAGGAAAGCGATGCTTCCGTTATATATGGTTATTTGACTGTGGAGGACGGTATGCTTTTGCAAAATACGCTGGCAGAGCATAACGCAGACAGTTACACAATAGACTCAGACAGCGTCAGCGAAGAGGAATACAATTCCTATATTGCCGAAAAGCTTGAAAGCACTCATCTTTCGGGAATTGACCCCACAACCGCTGCAACGGAAGCTACAACCGAAACCACAACCGAAACTACCACGCAGGCACCCACCGAGGCGGCAACGAGAAGCACGAACAGCAGTAACAGCAGCAATTCGAGCAGCGGTTCAAGCAGCAGCAGCGGTTCAAGCAGCAGCTACAGTGACAGCAGCTACAGCAGCGGTTCAAGCAGCAGTTCAAGCAGCGGCAGTTCAAGCAGTGAAAGTTCAAGCAGCGGCAGTTCAAGCAGCAGCTCTTCTGACCTTATAATAGAGCGGAGTACAAAGACTCAGGATGATATTTTAAGGGAAGTTGAGGCAGCAACTATGCCGGCGTTTATGCAGTAATAAAAGGTATATTTATAATACCTGTAAAACGAAAGGAGATTTAAAAAATGAAGAAAAAAATCAAAACGGCAGTAAGCATACTGCTTATGACAACAGTTTTAGCTTCAAATGTAATGGCCGCTCAGGAGATTGCCATTAAGGTTAACGGAAGTACCGTTGAAACGGAAGATCCCACGGTAGTGGTAGAAGGTCTCAAAACCGCAGTTTCTCCCCTGGTGGCGGTTGCGGAAAAAATGGGCTGTAAAGCAACGCCTATGAATAATGAAGACGGCGATCCGTATGGTTTGTTTATTGAATCGGATAACATTAAGGTTTTTATGGAATTTGGAAGTTCTCTGTTGTATGTTACAAATACCAAAACCAATGCAGAAACACCGCCAAAAGCCGTTTATGCGACAGGAACAACTGTTTTGGACGGCAATAATACAATAGAAGCTTCTCTTCAGGGCGACACGCCGTATCTGCCTATAAGAGCCGTTGTGGAGACATTGGGAGGCACTGTGGAATGGAACGCAGAAACACGGACTATTTACATAACCTATGACAAAAGTACAAGCGACAGTAAATCTACAGCGACTGTAGGTGTTATTAAAGCAGCGGAAAACGGAACCTATGTAGGCGAACTTAAAGACGGGGTAGCCAACGGAACCGGAACCATGGTTTGGCATGACGACAACGGAAACGAAACGGACAAGTATGAAGGAGACTGGGTCGAAGGGAAGAGAACCGGCGAAGGAACATATACTTGGTCTGACGGCACCGTATACACCGGAGAATTTTCAAACAATAAGATGGAGGGTACGGGAACCATGACATGGACGAACGGCGATGTATACGTGGGTCAATGGGTAAAAAGCCAAAGAACCAGCGGAACATATACATGGGCGGACGGCACTAAATATGTAGGCCGGTTCAGCAACAGCAAAAAAGGCGGCTACGGAACGCTGTATGACGAAACCGGAGAGGTGATTTATGACGGTCAGTGGGAAAACGATAACTTTATAAGCGGAATGGGCGTTAAGTATTATTCCAACGCAGTATATGTGGGCGATTTAGACAACGGCATACCTAACGGCGAAGGAACTATGATTTGGGAAGACGGCACCGTTTATGAAGGCCAATGGGTTGACGGCGATATGTGCGGTCAAGGAAAGGTTGTCTGTTCAGAGGAAAATGAAGATTATTCCGGCATGGAATTTGAGGGAGAATTTTCAGACGACTGTCCTGACGGCGAGGGAACGTTAAAATATCCCAACGGCGATGTATATGTAGGAGAGGTTGTTCACTTTTTGAAGCAGGGCAAAGGTACTATGACCTATGCCGACGGAACTGTTTTAGAGGGTTTCTGGGAAGATGACGAATATGTGGACGGCAGCGGCGAGGCTTCGGAGGAAAATGAAGAGGCTTCGGAGGACGAATCAGAGGAAAACTCAGAGGACAATGTATAATTAAGCTTATTCTTAATTAACAAAAATATAATTTATTAAAAAATAAAAAACCGCCGATTATAGGCTGTGTAACGGCGGTTTTATTTTTACAGGAGGTATGTATATATGAGAAGATTAGTTGCTTTAATTTTATGTGTTTTTATGGCGTCCGGCTTTGGCGTAATGGCTTTTGCGGATCAGGAAATAACAATTTACGTAAACGGAAGTATTGTGCAGTCGGAGGTTAAGCCTGTTGTTGTAAACGGAAATACCCTTATTCCCATAAGACCCGTAGCAGAGGCTATGGGCTGTACGGTTACGTGGCTGGCCGAGGAACAGGGTATTTTAATTGAATCGCAGAACATTACGCTTTCAATGCTTATTGGTGATGACATAGTTTATACAAAAAATGTAGAATCAAATGATAAGATTATGCAGTTTCTTGCGGTTGCGCCTATGATTATAAACGGTTCGGCTTATATTCCCATGAGGGCTATGGTTGAATCGTTAGGGGGCGATGTAACCTGGGACGGCGAAACAAAGACTATTTATGTTACATATGACAGCAGTTCTGCCGTAAATAAATACAGCTCATCTACGGGAACCGGCAAGGCGATATTTGACATTGATAGTGCTTTGGAAAACGGCGAATATACCGGAGATATGAAGAACGGGCTTCCCGATGGAACAGGCACAGTAACATACACCGATGAAAACGGCGGCGTTGTCACTCTTGAGGGACAGTGGTCTGAGGGAGATGCGGTAAGCGGAACTTTAACATATATAAGCGATACAGCGTCTTTTGTTTTTGAGGGCGATTTCGAAACCCGGGAAGGTCAGCTTATACTTTATGTTGAGGACGGCGGAGTTCGGTACGCATATGAAGGCGGCTGTAATGATAACGGTTTTAACGGCTACGGCAAATATGTATATATGGACGGCGACGAATGGGGCTATATATATGAAGGCGAATATGAAGACGGCGCAGAAAGCGGGACAGGAACCCTTACCTATATCGGCACTGAAAATTCCTACATATACGAAGGCGAATTTAAAGACGATAATTTCCACGGCAGCGGAAAAGTTACCTTTGATGACGGAAGTGTTTTATACGGAATATTTGAAAACGGCGAGCTTATAGAATACAGCGACGAGGCTTAAGTTTTCAGGCAAAGAGGTAAATTGTTTTATGTAAAGCGAAAGGATTTTTATATGAAGAAATTTTTATCTTTTATATTATGTGTTATTATATCACTTAGCTGCGGCGTAAGGGCTTTTGCGGAACAGGAAATAACAATTTACGTAAACGGAAGTATTGTAGAGTCGGAGGTTAAGCCTGTTATTTATGAGAGCAATATTCTAATGCCCATAAGGCCGGTAGCGGAGGCTATGGGCTGTGAGGTTACATGGTTTGCCGAAGAACAGGGTATTAGGATTCAAGCCGCAAATATTACGGTTGCTATGATAATTAATGACAATATTATTTATTCAATGGTAAATGAACGAAAGGTTACGTTAACTGTCAAACAGTATTCGGATATTGCGCCTATGATCGTAGAGGAACGTGCTTATATTCCCATGAGGGCTATGGTTGAAGCCTTAGGAGGCGAGGTCAGCTGGGACGGAGAGACAAAGACTGCTTATGTTACATATGACGACAGTACCATAAGAGCTTTTTATGATGAAAACGAATTGGAGTATGATAACACAAACGACAGCGGAGAATTAATTACCGATTCAGACGGCACGGGTTTTGTACACTACGAAAACGGCGGCTATTATGTAGGTGAAATGAAAGACGGCTTAAGACACGGCTGGGGCGCAATGACCTTTGACGACGGAGACGTATATGAGGGGGGATGGGAAAACGATATTATGCACGGCATAGGAACCTATACCTATGAAAACGGAACTGTATATGAAGGACATTTTAAAAACAACCAAAAAAGCGGTCAGGGAAAGATAACCTATGCAGACGGTGCTGTATATGAGGGTGAATGGAAGAACGATAAGATGAACGGTACGGGGACCTATACCTATGCAGACGGCACTGTTATAAGCGGAACGTGGGAAAACGGAGAGTTTGTAGGTTAATTTTACCGAAAAGAATCTTTGTCAGTGTTTTATAGGCCGCCGATACGGCTTGCGTCAGACAGCTTGACCGGCGGCTTGTATTTTACGAAAGGAGATTTTGAAATGAAAAAGGTTTTAGCTTTAATTTTATGTATTATTATTTCCTGGCCTGAGGAGGAGGTTCATAAAGGTAAAAAACGCAATGAAGATATGAAGTCTTTTGAATATCTTAAATTCTGGGAAATTAAGTAATATTTAAAAAGTATGTACGGAGGGTGGAATATGAACGACATTAAACAATTTGAACCCCTGTGGGGAAACTGGTATGCTAAAGAGTTTATAGGGGAAGGGGGCTACGGAAAGGTTTACAGGATTGAAAGGGAGGAGTTTGGGGAGGTTTATACTTCGGCTCTTAAATATATTAAAATTCCCCACAGCCGGAGCGAGGTAAAGAGCGTTATGTCAGAGGGCTTCGGCGAAGCCGAAACGGAAAGATATTTTAAAGAGTTTGCGGTTCAGCTCGTTAAAGAGGTTCAGCTTATGGCGAGACTCAAGGGAAACAGTCACATTGTAAGCTATGAGGATCACAAGGTTGTAAAAGCAAGGAATAAACCCGAGTGGCACATTTTTATAAGAATGGAGCTTTTGACGGGGCTTATAGACTATATTTCAAAAAAGGAGATTACAAAAAGGGACGTTATAAAATTAGGCATAGATATATGTAAGGCTTTGGAAGCCTGTCAAAAGCACAATATTATACACAGGGACATAAAGCCAGAAAACATTTTTGTCTCTGAAGAGGGAAACTATAAACTTGGGGATTTCGGCATTGCAAGGCAGCTTGAAAAGACTATGGCCGGGCTTTCAAAAAAGGGAACCTATACATATATGGCGCCGGAGGTTTATCTGGGCAGAAAATACGGTTCAAGCGTAGATATTTACTCTTTGGGGCTTGTTATGTACAGATTTTTAAACAATAACCGCACTCCCCTTTTGCCGCCTTATCCAAACAAAATAAGCGGAGCAGATATGGAAAGGTCTCTTTCCAGACGAATGAGCGGAGAGACCTTTGACAGACCCGTAAACGCCGGAGGAAGGCTGGGCGATATTATTATGAAAGCCTGCGCCTATGACCCTGAGGAAAGGTTCGGCAGCCCGGCGGAAATGAGACGGGATCTCGAGGCTGTTCTCTACAACGAAAAGGAAACCGAAGCTGTTCACAACAGGGGCGGCGGCAATATCAGAAACGACAGTGTTCACTATACGGATTCTTCAAGAAATAACCGCACAAAAACAGATGAAAATAAAAGGCGGACAGAGGTTAAACCCCATAAGGAGCCGGAACCGCAGCAAGTTTTTTATGAGGATGAGCCCGGCTTTTGGGACTATTATAAGAAAGGTCTTAGGGACTGTCTCGATTTTAAGGGGAGAATGTCGAGAAAGGACTATTGGATATTTACGGGGATAAATTTTGCCCTAAAGACTTTGTTGGTATTAATTTTAATTTTTGTATGCGATGCCGCTTTGGACGCATTTGTCATACAGGCCGTGGTTCGGATTACATTGACCTTATATGTTATATTAACTTTTGCGGGAACCTCAGCAGGGGTAAGAAGGCTTCACGACTCGGACAGAAGAGGTTTTTGGGCCTATTTTAACTGTGCTGTTTTTGCCGTTTTGGTGATTATGCTTTTTCAGAGTATCGTATCATCGGCAGAGGCTGATTCCATATTAAATCTGCTGTCAATGTTGGTTTTGTTATATTTTGCAGGGGTATTTTGTCTTTTCGCGTTCTCTCTTCTTAAGGGCTCAAGGGGAGTAAATCGGTTCGGAAAGCCTGTTATTTATAAAAAAGAGGGCGCCGATATGTCCTATTATACATCAAGCGCATACTTAAAGCCTTATTTCTACAAAAGAAGAAAGAGAATTGAGCTTCGTGACGATGAAAGGGTTATTATATCCTATAAGTATATAAAAGTTGAAAAAATGTATCTGATTGGTTCTAAAATCAGTTTTACAAACTACAGAATGCTTGTATATGATATGAGTAAGTGGATGACTTTTATCGGAAATATTTTTATAGCTATAGCCGATCCTAAGAGGGTTTTGCTTGATATTTCCTATGATATTATTGACAGAGTTGAAGCCTATAAATATTTCAGAAGCAAGGGCATAACAGTTTATTTAAACGATGGCAATTTCTATAAGATTGCAGGCTTTAGAGATGTTAATGAAATTTTTGAGATTTTGAGAAGCGGCGGAATAGAGTGTACAGGCGACAGATGATTTATCTGCCGTAGGGAGGCACAGAGTATGAATGATATTAAGCAGTTTGAGCCGCTTTGGGGGAGTTGGTATGTTAAGGAGCTTATAGGGGAAGGGGGCTACGGAAAGGTTTACAGGATTGAGAGGGAAGAGTTTGGGGAGGTTTATACGGCGGCGCTTAAGTATATTAAAATTCCTCAGAATAAGAGCGAGGTTAAGAGCGTTATGTCTATGGGGCTTGACGCCGAGGAGACGGAAAGATATTTCAGCGAGTTTGCGGAACAGCTTGTCAAAGAAGTTCAGCTTATGGCGAAGGTGAAAGGCAACAGCAACATCGTAAGCTATGAGGACCATATGGTAAAAAAGACAGAGGGCAAACCCGAGTGGCACATCTTTATAAGAATGGAGCTTTTGACAGGTCTTATAGACTATGTAAACGAAAACAAAATTTCAAGGCGTGACGTTATTAAAATAGGCACAGATATTTGCCGGGCGTTGGAAATATGTCAAAAGCACAATATCATACACAGAGACATAAAGCCGGAAAATATTTTTGTTTCTCCGGAGGGAGATTTCAAACTGGGAGATTTCGGCATAGCAAGGCAGATTGAAAAAACTATGGCTGGGCTTTCCAAAAAAGGCACCTATACATATATGGCGCCTGAGGTCTATCTGGGCAGAGAATACGGCTCAAGTGTTGACATATATTCTTTGGGTATTGTTATGTACAGGTTTTTGAATAAAAGCAGGGATCCCTTTATGCCGCCGTATCCCCAAAAAATCAGCGGTTCCGACAAAGAGAGAGCCCTTGAAAGGAGAATCGGCGGAGAGCATCTTCCTAAGCCCGTAAATGCCGAAGGGCGGCTTGCGGAGATAATCTTAAAGGCCTGTGCTTATAATCCCAAAGACAGATATAACAGGCCGGGAGAGATGAGAGCGGCTCTGCAGGCTATTTTAACAGACAACAGCGAAGCCGCCGAAAGAAAGGCTAAGGAAGATGCTGAAAGGCGAGAAGCCGAAAGAAAAGCCAAAGCAGAGACGGAAAGACAAGAAACCGAAATGGAAGTCAAAAAGGAGACCGAAAGAAAGGAAGCGGAGGGGAAGAAAACTGAGCAGACCAAGAAAAAAAGGCTGCTTATAGGGGCGGCTTGCATAGCAGTCTGTTTGATTGTTTTATGTGTTGGATACGCAGGGAAAAGAGACAATGGTTTAATAGACAGTGCAGAAATAGATTCCGATATTGACAATGGTTTAACAGACAGCACAGAAGTCGATTACGACATTGACAATGAAAGGGACAACAGTTTAATAGACAGCATAGAAAATGATTCCGATATTGACAACGGAAGCGAAAACTATTATGTGGTTCAGGCCGGCGATACTTTGGCAAAAATCGCTGCAAGTGAGCTTGGAAGCTCAAGTCTTTACTACCTGATACAGGAAGCCAACAATATGGGTTCGCGTACAAGCCTTTCCGTTGGTGACAGACTTATAATCCCCGATATTGAATAGCATATAAATTGCTTGATAAGCATAGAAATCCCAAACAGTTTAACGAGTATAGAGAAGAGGAGCCTATAGAAGCTGCAAAAGAGATTATTAATTCTATTGTTGAATATTGAAGGTGTTGCCGAGGTTTAGATTAAAAAGAGCGGCTGTTCGTTAGGAGGGAGCGGCCGCATTGACTATTTTTATTATTTTTCGTTTATCAATTTGAGCTTTGACTATAGTGCAAGCACAAGCTTTTATAGCAATATAAGCACAAGTTTTAACGATACAGATACAGGTTCTAACCATATAAGGACACTAAACTGTGCAGACGGCGGCGTATATGCGGGAGAATGTAATTAAGCCGGATTAAGAAACGGCATAGGTACACATACTTATGGAAACGGAGACATACATGAGGAGAATGTAAAGAGGATTAAAAAAGCAGTATGGGAATTTATACTTATAATTTTGGTGATGTGTATGAGGGAGAATGGTTAAACGGCAAGGAAAGCGGCCAAGGTACGATGACCTATACAAACGGAGATATATATGACAGCAGCCGCCCGTCTCGGTTATGCCCAAATAAGCATAACAATAAACATTTACGCTCACAGCTTCAGGAAATCGGACGAAGCTGCTTCCGACACCTTAGAGAATATTCTCGGAGAATAACCAAAGCCTAACGCTGAATTTAAAAAATTCACGTCAAATTCATATCAAAACCCAAAAACAGTGTAAAATTTAACCCAACCAAAATTTCCTCACATCAAAAAAACCGCTGAAATAAGCGGTTTTTTTGATGCACCTTCAGGGGCTCGAACCCTGGACCTTCTGATTAAGAGTCAGCTGCTCTACCAACTGAGCTAAAAGTGCTTATTATAAGTTTTTTATTGACAGTTTCCTAACCGACCAACGTCAATTATCATAACACTTCAAGAGTAATTTGTCAACACCTTTTTTTAATTTTTACAAAATTTTTGAATTTCGTAAATTCCCAAAGTAAATTCCGCTAATATAAAAAGTGGAATTAAGTATCAGA
>JAJQFB010000097.1 GCA_021201395.1 Clostridiales bacterium
TTTCAACGGTTTCTGCCTCTTCGCTCTTTTCCAAGTGTTAAAGATGGGATTATATATGCAAACACAAAATAAATCAACAGATTTATTACAAATTTTAAAAAACGGGGTGTTGAGGTACAATAGATAGGTAACACATAGAAATAAAAAAGTAAGGTTCTCCAAAATATGTTATAATTGAGTTGCCGACAACAAAAAAACAATAAAGGAGAACCTTACACAACTATGTTATCACAATTTAGGAACTTTCGTTAATGGGTAATTTATTATTTAAGGAACCGCTGATTAATTAGCTCTTCGCATCTTCACCGCAGATTTTCCCGATTGTTTCGTCATGCATTTTCAACATAGGCTCCGGCTACGCCCGCAAGCGACTTCCTTGCTCTCGAAAAAATCTGCGGCAAATCTGCTTCGGCGAATTAATCATCGCTTCCTTAAAAGTTCGGAGAACAAAAGTCAAAGACCGCACCATTGTCCGAGAGTACATATTGCGGAAGAATTGAAGTTAATAAAGAGACTTGCAAAAAAACACAAGCGGAAAGACCTAATATTGGTATTTCATGAATTAAAGGAGAAATATGGCTATTGGGAATCGGAAAGAAGTCCAATGGCGAAGCCGCTTTTCCCTACGGTAAAACCGGGCTTACATCTGGGAATGTGTTTTTTCATTGATAGCTTTATTGAGAAAACACATTCACAGTAAATGTATTTTTTCATTTAAAATGTATGATAAAAACTCATTGAAAGCAGCTTGAGAAAAAATACAGCACACCGTAATTCGACGTGTCATACATAAATCTCTTGTTATTTGCTCTGTCTGCTTGACAGGGAGGGGTTCGGTTTTTTACAGCCTTTATTTATTAAAATTGAGACAACAAAAAAGACCGGTAAACAAGCCCCGGTCATTTTTGTTGGGTAAAATTATTATAATAATGGAGGGTTATTACAATACGGTTATATTGCTATGGTTAATTCTTCGATGTTCCGTCGGGAGCTGTTAAAGAGGCGGGTATAAACCTCCGTGCATCTCCTGTAGCGTGAAAAAAGAATTTCGGCATACTTCTCATCATTGTACACCTTCCAATAACCGCATAATTTAAAATTGCTGCCTTTGTTATTTATGAAGCCTATAACATCTTCAATGGGGTAGCTCAGGAATAATCCGATTTCGTGAGGAAAAGCCGAGTCCTGACCGAACCTGCGCATAAGTGTTTCTATAAGGTCCTCGAAGAGAAAACTCGTATATCCTATTTTTCTTAAAAAATCTCTGACACGGCTGTTATCCATATCCTTCAATAATCCGGTTTTTCTGCACACATATATAAGAGAAAATTTAGGAGTGGTTTTTAAAATATAAATATATATACCTTTTCGGGATAAAAGCCTGTTAAGGGAAAGAATGTGGGTTTTAAGCTTCTCCGGCTCCATAGCACAGTTAAAAAGACTGCCTGTTTTCATGCCTGCAAGGACAGGAGAGCAGTTTTTTATAATCAGATCTTCCATCTTGCCGACCTCCTTTAAGTAATTATTTCGGTGATTTTTATCAGAAAGCCGCAAAATCCTTGCCGAAAGCTTCACATTCCGCAATACCGTCATCGTCGGGAGTGTTGTTGATTATAAGGCCGTTTCCGAAAAGCTCGGCGCCTGCCGCTTTTGTTCTGTCCTCCCAGTCTCTCATCCACTGGCCGTCGCCCCAGCCGTAGGAACCGAAAAGAGCAACCTTTTTTCCGCCGATTAAGCTTTCCGCCTCAGCGAAGAAAGGTTCAAACTCACCCTCTTCCAAAACCTCGTCGCCCATAGCCGGGCAGCCGAAAGCTATTTTATCATAGTTTGCAATGTCTGCCGCAGTGAAAGAGGAAAGATCGAAAACGTCTGCTCCTGCACTTCCCGCTATAGCATTAGCCATCATCTCTGTGTTGCCTGTACTCGTCCAATAAACTACTGCAATTTTGGCCATTTCTAAACTCCTTTCGTGGTTAGCTTAAACTAACCCAGCCCTCAAAATTTTGGTTAGCTCTTGCTAACCACTACTAACATTATATATGCCTTAAGCTGTTTTGTCAATAGTTTTTTTAAATATTTTTAAAAATATTTTATACCCCTGAAATGAAAAGTTTATTTCCGCTTTGACGGGGCATAAGCGGAAGTTAGTCTTATGCAAGTTTCCGCTTCCGCAAGGGCTGCAATTAGTGGGATTAAAATCGGAGGATACTTATATTATTATAGAAGATGATTCCTATGTTTTGTATTATGAGGGGCCAAGGCTTCTTAAAACCGCGGATATAAGCGTTTTGCCGAATGTTCCCGTGAGAAAAGCTTCGGAGGAGGATTGGGTTAATTTGTACATACAACCTTAATCGAAAATATTTGGATATTTGGATATTTTTTTAAAAAACTATTGACAAATTAATTTTCGAGTTATACAATTATTACATAAGACGGTTGGAAGTTCAAGTAAGTAAAGTGAATTTTTACAAAAGTAAGGCCAATGTCATTTATTTAATTTAAGGGGCAATTTTTCAATTAAGGGTGTAACCAAAATTTATATTAAAACAACCTGTCAATACAACTTATACATTTTTGAGGAGGTCACAAATTTATGAAACGCAGATTAGTAAGTGTATTAATCGGTATGACAATGGCGGCTGCAATGCTTAGCGGCTGCGGAGGCAGTTCAGACACTGCAACAGACGAGGCGGCTGACGATACAGCTGCAGAGGCAAGCGGCGACGAGGCAGAGGCAAGCGGCGATTTAATTACCGTAGGCTATGCTCAGGTAGGCCACGAATCAGACTGGCGTACAGCCAACACAGAAAACTATCAGAACACATTTACGGCTGAAAACGGCTATGAATTATCTTTTGTAGACGCAGACAACGACAACGCAGCTCAGATTGAGGCTGTTCGTTCATTCATTCAGCAGGAGCTTGACTACATCGTTATCGCTCCTATCGAAACAGCGGGCTGGGACACAGTTTTACAGGAAGCTGAGGACGCAGGTATCCCCGTTATTATCGCCGACAGAGAAATTGATACTACAAACTTTGACGCATTTGTAGGTACAGACACAGAAGCCGAGGGCGAAACCGCAGGCAACTGGTTAGGCGAATATTTAGACGGAGCAGAGGCTAACATCCTTGTTATCGAGGGTTCTGTAGGTGCTTCCGCAACCTTAGGCCGTACAGAGGGCTTCAACACAATCGCAGCAGAGCATCCCGAATGGACAATTCTTGACAGCCAGTCAGGCGACTTCACACAGAGCGGCGGCCAGGAAGTTATGGAATCTTTCATTAAGTCCTATGAGGGTCAGTTCAACGTAGTTGTTTGCCAGAACGACAACGAAGCTTACGGCGCAATGGACGCTATGGACGCAGCAGGTATTACATACGGTGTTGACGGCGACGTTATTATCATCTCCTTCGATGCCACACATGACGGTATGCAGTATACTCTTGACGGCAAGATCAACTGCAACGTAGAGTGTAATCCTATTCAGGCTGAGGTTGTTGAAAGCGTTATCCAGATTATGGAAGCAGGCGAAGAATACCCCGAAAGAACAATCGTTCCCGATGAAGCATTCGTAGCACCCGGCATCACCAGTGCTTACGCAACAACAATTACACAGGAAATCTTAGACGGACGTGCATATTAATATATGCTTAAAGTTTAAACAAAAATATGCCTTATGATTTGAAATAATTAAAGACTTTTAAAGAGGGAGAGAATCCCAAAGGATTCATTTCCCTCTTTTTTTAAAAAATAAGCAATTTTTATATAAGGAGGGGGTTTGAGGTATGGATAAGGACGTTTTTCTTAAAATGCAGGGTATATGTATGACCTTCCCCGGAGTTAAGGCACTTGACCACGCCGGGCTGACCCTTAAGAGGGGCGAAATTCGTGCTCTTATGGGTGAAAACGGCGCAGGAAAGTCTACGCTTATAAAGTGTCTTACAGGGGTAAACAATTTTGAAGCCGGAGAAATTTTCTTAGAGGGCTTCGAGGGAGCAATCAGAAACAAAGACACTATGGACGCTCAAAACAAGGGCATAGCCACGGTTTACCAGGAGGTAAATCTCTGTCCCAATTTGTCAGTTGCGGAAAATATTTTTATAGGAAGAGCTCCCCTTACTAAAATAGGCACGGTTAACAGACGGGCTATGAACAGACAGGCTAAAAAGCTTATCGATGAGCTTGAGCTTGATTTGGACGTTACCAAAAAGCTTGAAAATTATTCTCTTGCAATGCAGCAGATGATTGCCATTGCAAGAGCTGTAGATATGGACTGCAAGGTTTTGATTCTTGACGAGCCTACTTCTTCTCTTGATGACAGAGAGGTTGAAAAGCTGTTTAAGGTTATGAGGGATTTAAAGAGCAAGGGTGTTGCCATTATATTTGTAACCCACTTCCTTGAACAGGTTTATGAGGTTTGCGACGGCATAACGGTTTTGAGAAACGGAAACCTTGTAGGGGAATATGATATTGCGGAGCTGCCGAGAGTTAAGCTTGTGGCGGCTATGATGGGTAAGGATTTTGACGATTTGGCTTCTATTAAAGCCGAGGGAGAGGAGTTTAAGGCCGACGCACCCCTTGTTATAGACGCTAAGGGCTTAAGCCACGCCGGAAAGATAAAGCCCTTTGACCTTGAAATAAGAGAGGGGGAGGTCGTAGGCTTAACCGGCCTCTTAGGCAGTGGCAGAAGCGAGCTTGCCAGAACCATATACGGTGCCGACAGAAACCAAACAGGCACCCTTAAGGTTAAGGGAAAGGAAGAACACATTAAAGAGCCCATCGATGCTATGAATTTGGGAATGGGTCTTTTGCCGGACGACAGAAAGGCAGAGGGCATTATAGGTGATTTGTCCGTAAGAGAAAATATAATTTTGGCGCTGCAGGCAAAGACGGGAGTTTTCAAGAAAATCCCCATGTCGGAGCAGATTCGCCTTGCGGACGAATTTATAGATATGCTTCAGATAAAAACAGCAAGCAGGGAAACCCTTATAAGACAGCTTTCAGGCGGAAACCAACAAAAGGTTATACTTGCAAGGTGGCTTGCCACGAACCCCGATTTCCTTGTTTTGGACGAGCCTACAAGAGGTATAGACATAGGCACAAAGACGGAAATTCAAAAGCTTGTTCTTAAATTGGCTTCCGAGGGAAAGAGTATTATATTTATTTCGTCGGAAATAGACGAAATGTTAAGAACCTGCAACCGCATGGCGGTTTTGAGAGACGGGGCAAAGGTCGGAGAAATTTCCGGCGAACAGATGACCCAAGAGGGCGTTATGAACGCTATCGCAGGAGGTGAAGGCAATGGATAAAATCAAAAAAATAACAAAAATGAGCCTGTTTCTTCCTATATTCAGTATGATTCTCATAATGCTTATAAACGTGGTTTACGATATAGGAATAGGAAACACCCCTTGGAATTTCTTTATAATCACAATTAAAAACGGCGTTCTCTACGGCAGACTTATAGACGTTCTTAACAGAGGAAGCGAGGTCGCCATTTTGGCAATAGGTATGACCCTTGTTGTTTCGGCTTCCGCAGGAACGGATATTTCCGTAGGCTCCGTAATGAGCCTTACAGGCGGTATGTGCTGTATGCTTCTTGCAGGCTACGGCGTTTCAAACACAAGCGAATATGCCGTGCCTTTGATGGTTGGCTTGCTGGCGGGCTTGGGCATTGCTCTTGTCTGCGGTCTGTTTAACGGCTTCCTTGTCTCCTATTTGAATATTCAGCCAATGGTGGCCACCTTGATACTGTGGTCCGCCGGCCGGGCCATAGGGCTTCTGCTCTGCAACAGCCAGATTGTATATGTAAGAGTTGAATCCTTTAAGGTTTTGGGCTCCTATGTAGGGCCTGTCCCCACTCCCATAATCGTTGCGGCTGTCTGTATAGCCATAGCGGCTGTGGTTCTGAAACAGACCTCTTTAGGCCTTTACATACAGAGCGTAGGCATAAACGGAAAGGCCTCAAGAATTTCGGGACTTAACTCCAGAAGAATTATACTTATGTGCTACGCTATCTGCGGCCTTTGTGCAGGTATAGCAGGCCTTGTGGCTACGTCGAGAATCTATTCGGCGGACACAAACAACATAGGCCTTAATATGGAGCTTGACGCTATCCTTGCTGTGGCTTTAGGCGGAAACAGCTTGGGCGGCGGTAAGTTTAACCTTGCCGGCTCTATAATAGGGGCTTATACAATTCAGGCTATAACAACGACCCTCTACGCTTTGGGCGTTTCTTCCGCTCAGGCTCCTGTTTTCAAGGCTATAGTCGTTATTATAATCGTTGTTATACAGGCCGAGCCCTTTAAATCATATATTAAGAAAATCTCCGGAAGGAGGGCTAACGCATGATTAAAAAACTGAAAATAAACAATGACAACATTCTTTTGATAATTACAATCGCCCTGTTTTTGGTTATGTATCTCGGGGGCTGCTGGGTTTACGCCGACAAGGGCTTTCTGAAATTCCAGACCTTTTTGGATATACTTATAAACAATGCGTCTATAATCTGCGTTACCTGCGGTATGACCTGCGTTATGCTTACGGGGGGCATAGACATCTCCGTAGGCTCTGTAATTGCCCTTGACTGTATGATTGTGGCGGTAGGCATTGAAAACTACGGCCTTTCAAGCCCTGTTCTTATGGTTGTAATTTTGGCGGTTGGCTTGCTTTTGGGCTTTATAATGGGTTTTTGTGTCTCCTACCTGGAAATTCAGCCCTTTATAGTAACTATGGCCGGTATGTTCTTTGCCAGAGGCTTAACGGCGGTTCTTTCAACTCAGCAGATAAGCATAAAGGAGGACTTTTTCGTAAAGCTCTCCAACCTTAAAATAGAAATTCCTTTCGGCATAGGCTCCTATGTAAACAGCAAGGGCATTGTTCAGACACCCTACATAAGAATTACGGTTGTTGTGGCTCTTGTTGTTGTTGCAATTACATTCTTCATTTTGGGATATACTAAATTCGGCGGGAGTATCTACGCCGTAGGCGGCAACCAACAGTCGGCCACCCTTATGGGTCTTGACGTTAAGAAAACAAAGCTTAAAACATATATGCTTTCAACATTTTTCACCTCAATAGGAGGTATCTGCTTCTGTCTTAACACAATGAGCGGAACCACCACTCAGGCCACGGGGCTTGAGATGAGCGCCATATCTTCGGCGGTTATAGGCGGAACCCTTTTAACAGGCGGCGTGGGAAATGTTATAGGCTCCCTTTTCGGCGTACTCATAAACGGAACAATTTCCTCCCTTGTTAAATTTAACGGAAAGCTTATAAGCTCCTGGGCCAATATCGTAACGGCTATACTTCTTTGCTTCTTCATTGTTTTACAGGCGGTATTTGCAAAGATTAAGGAAAGCAAGAAAAAATAAAGTATAATATAACGAAAGAGAGAGAGACTCTATGATTCCAAAATATCAAATTATAGCAAACTGGATAACGGAACAAATTGACAAGGGGGCTTTTTCCTACGGCCAAAAGCTGCCCTCGGAAAATGAGCTGGCCAAAAAATTTAATTTAAGCCGCCAGACCGTCCGCCATGCCATTGACATTTTGGAGTTTGAAAAGGTTGTTATAAGGGTTAAGGGAAGCGGAACCTATCTTAACAAGCAGGGACGCATAAAGAGAGAGCTAAGCCACAAAAACATAGCCGTTGTAAGTACGTATATAGACAACTATGTTTTTCCCCCGACTTTGGGCGGAATAGAGAGGGTTTTATCCGAAAGGGGCTATACTATTCAGATAGCTTTTACGGAAAACAAGGCTCTTAAAGAGAGAGAGGTTCTTATAGGGCTTGCGGAAAACGACAATATAGACGGGCTTATAATAGAGCCTGCAAAGAGTGCCCTGCCCAATATAAATATAGATTTGTATGACAAATTAGAGGAAAGGCACATATCGGTTTTGCTTTTTAATACTCAGCAGGCGAAGCTTCGGCTCCCCTGCGTGGCTCTCAACGACAGGCTCATAGGCTGTAAATGTGCAAAATATCTGATAAATGCAGGCCACAGAAAGATATGCGGAATTTTCAAGTCTGACGATAAACAGGGTCATTTGCGGTATGAGGGGTTTATGAGAGGCCTAAGAGAAGCCGGCATAAACGAGGAAAACATTATTTGGCTGGACACGGATTCTATTGAAAAAATAGAGCTTATGGAGGAATATATATTTAACGGCCTTAAGGGCGCAACGGGGCTTGTGTGTTATAACGACCAGGTGGCCTATAAAATAGCGGCTTTTTGCCAAAAGAGGGGAATTAATATCCCCGGTGATTTATCGGTTGTAGGGGTTGACCATTTGGAGCAAATTTCCGAAACGGACTTAAAGATAACCTCTTTCCCCCATCCTTTGGAGGCTTTGGGGGTTAAGGCGGCGGAAAATATGCTCAAGATGATTGAAAATCCCCTTTTCAACGGAAGCTTTCTCTTTGACGCAGAAGCGGAGGAGAGGGAGTCTGTCAGGTTTTTAAACGGAAAAGACGATTAATATATTAAGGAGGATCAGGGAAAATGGCTTATAAATTTTGGTTCTGTACAGGCTCACAGGATCTGTACGGAGATGAATGTTTGAGAAAGGTAGCGGCAAATTCAAAGAAAATCGTTGAGGAGTTAAACAGCTCAGGGGTTTTGCCCTATGAAATTGTTTGGAAGCCCACTTTAATCACAAATGAGGTTATAAGAAAAACTTTCAGAGAGGCCAACGACGATGAAAGCTGTGCAGGGGTTATTACCTGGATGCACACCTTTTCACCTGCCAAAAGTTGGATTTTAGGCCTTAAGGAATACAGGAAGCCTTTGCTTCATTTACACACACAGTTTAACATTGAAATTCCCTATGATACCATAGATATGGACTTTATGAACGAAAATCAGGCGGCTCACGGCGACAGGGAATACGGCCACATTGTAACGAGAATGGGCATAGAACGCAAGGTTATAATGGGTCACTGGAGCAGCGAACGGGTTAAAAGCCGTATTGCCGACTGGATGCTTACGGCGGTGGGCATTGTGGAAAGCAGCCACATAAGGATTGCAAGGTTTGCGGACAATATGAGGAACGTAGCCGTTACAGAGGGGGATAAGGTTGACGCCCAGATTAAATTCGGCTGGGAGGTAGACGCCTACCCGGTAAACGAGGCCTACGAGTACGTTAAGGCCGTAAACGAGGCTGACGTTAATGCTCTTTTAGATGAATATTACAGCAAGTATAATCTTATTACAGAGGGCAGAGACCCTGAGGAGTTTAAGGCTCACGTTAAGGTTCAGGCAAGAATAGAGCTGGGCTTTGAAAAATTTCTTAAGGAAAACAACTATCACGGCATAGTTACCCACTTCGGTGATTTAGGGGCTTTGCGGCAGCTTCCCGGTCTTGCTGTGCAGAGGCTTATGGAGAAGGGCTACGGCTTCGGCGCCGAGGGGGACTGGAAAACGGCGGCTATGGTCAGGCTTATGAAGCTTATGACAAAAGACAAAAAGGACGCAAGGGGAACCTCCTTTATGGAGGACTATACCTATAACCTTGTTAAGGGCAAGGAGGGTATTTTGGAGGCGCATATGCTTGAGGTCTGCCCCACTATAGCAGATGGAGACATAGGCATTAAAGTCTGCCCCCTTTCAATGGGCGGCAGAGAGGATCCGGCAAGGCTTGTGTTTACCTCAAAGACAGGGGCGGGAGTTGCCGCTTCCCTTGTGGATTTGGGTCACAGATTCAGACTTATTATAAATGAAGTGGAATGCAAAAAGACGGAGAGGCCTATGCCTAAGCTGCCTGTTGCCACGGCGTTTTGGACGCCTAAGCCCAGCCTTGAGGTCGGAGCGGAAAGCTGGATAATCTGCGGCGGAGCCCATCACACCGCCTTTACCTATGATTTGACAAGCGAACAGCTCGTTGACTGGGCGGCGGCTATGGGAATCGAGGCCGTTGTTATTGACGGCAGCACCACCATAAGAGGTCTTAAGCAGGAGCTTATGTGGAACAATGCAGCCTTTGGAAAATGAATTTTTAAGGAGGGGAAAATATGCTTGAGGCATTAAAGGAAAGGGTATACAGGGCGAATATGCTTTTGCCGAAATACGGCCTTGTTACCTTTACCTGGGGGAATGTAAGCGAAATTGACAGAGAAACGGGGCTTTTTGTAATAAAGCCAAGCGGCGTTGACTATGACAAAATGAAGCCTGAGGATATGGTTGTTATGGATCTTGAGGGAAATAAGGTTGAGGGGAAGCTTAACCCCTCTTCCGACACGCCTACTCATTTAGAGCTTTACAAAGCTTTTCCCGATATAGGGGGAATCGTCCATACACACTCGACTTATGCCACGGCTTGGGCTCAGGCCGGCAGGAGTCTGCCCTGTTACGGAACAACCCACGCAGACTATTTTTACGGAGACATACCCTGCGCAAGGAATTTAACTAAGGAAGAAACCGATGAGGCCTACGAAAAGAACACGGGAAAGGTTATTATAGAAACCTTTAAGGGAAAAAATCCCGTTTATGTTCCCGGTGTACTCTGTAAAAACCACGGACCCTTTACCTGGGGAAAGGACGCAGCCGAGGCGGTTCACAATGCGGTTGTTTTGGAGAGGGTAGCGGAAATGAACGCATGGACGGAGAGGATTAACCTCGAAGCGGAGGAAACTCCGGGGTATATGCGGGACAAACACTTTTTGCGTAAGCACGGTGCAAATGCTTATTACGGACAGGGCTGAGGAGGAGAAAAAATGGACAAAAAAGGCTTAATAGAAAGCGGAAAGACCTCTTTGGGTATAGAATTCGGTTCAACGAGAATTAAGGCTCAGCTTACTACCTATGAGGGAAAAGTTTTGGCAAGCGGCGACTATACATGGAAAAATAAGCTTGTAGGCGGAATTTGGACATACGCTCTTGAGGATATTCACAAGGGTCTTAAGGCCTGTTATAAGAGCTTAGCGGAGGACGTTAAAAATACATACGGTGTAAGCCTTAAAAAAATAGGGGCTATAGGGGTCAGTGCTATGATGCACGGATATATGGCCTTTGACAAAAACGACAGGCTTTTTGTTCCCTTTAGAACATGGAGAAACTCCATAACAGGCAGGGCGGCGGACGAGCTGACAGAGGTTTTCGGCTTTAATATCCCCCAGAGATGGAGCATTGCCCATCTTTATCAGGCAATCTTAGATAATGAAGAACACGTCGGCGACATTGCCTTTATAACCACTCTTGCAGGCTATATTCATTTTAAGCTGACAGGAAAAAAGGTTATAGGCATAGGCGACGGCTCGGGAATGTTCCCCATAGATTCGGAAATAAACGGCTATGACAGGGGTATGCTTAAAAAATTCAGTGAGCTTATAGCAGGCAGAGGTTTTTCGTGGAAAACAGAGGAAATTCTTCCTAAGGTTCTCCTTGCCGGAGAGGACGCAGGAAGCTTAACCGAGGAGGGAGCCGCCTTTTTGGACGAAAGCGGAGAGCTTCAGGCCGGTGTTCCCCTTTGCCCCCCTGAGGGAGACGCAGGAACGGGTATGGCGGCCACAAACAGCATAGCCGTAAGAACGGGAAATGTTTCCGCAGGAACAAGCGTTTTCTCAATGGTTGTGCTTGAAAAGGCTCTTAAAAAGGTTCACAGGGAAATAGATATGGTAACAACCCCCACAGGGCGGCCTGTGGCTATGGTTCACGTCAATAACTGTACCTCCGACATAAACGCATGGGCTAAGCTTTTCTATGAATTCGGTGAGCTTATGGGTCTTGAAATATCCAAAAATCAGCTTTACGACGCTCTTTTTGAAGCCGCAAGAAAGGGAGCTAAGGACGGCGGCGGCCTCCTATCCTACGGCTATCTTTCGGGAGAAAACATAACCGGCTGTGACGAGGGCAGGCCTATGTTTATAAGAAAACCCGACGCCGACTTCACCCTCGGAACCTTTATGAGAACACACCTCTATTCGGCGGTTGCCGCTCTTAAAATAGGTATGGACATACTTACAAAGGAAGAGGGAGTTAAGGTTGATCTGCTTTTGGGCCACGGCGGCTTTTTCAAAACAAAGGAGGTAGGCCAGAGCGTTATGGCGGACGCTATGGAGGTTCCCATTGCCTGTATGGAAACAGCAGGAGAGGGCGGCCCCTGGGGTATGGCTCTTTTGGCGGCCTACGCCGTAAATAAAGACGAGGGCGAAACCCTTGAGCACTATCTGAACGAAAAGGTCTTCGCTGACAGCGGCATTTCCCTTATGGAGCCTGTTTCTGAGGACGTTGAAGGCTTTAAGGCCTATGTTGAAAATTACAAGGCTGTTATAGGAGCCGAAAAAACTGCCATAGATACATTTTTATAATTTAAGAAAATATTTTTCTTATTGCAGTCTTACGGCGGCCGAGAAGCAATGAAAATCGATAGATCAAGGCTTATCAGACGGCGCCTCGCAAATCAAAAAATCTGCCGCAAACTTTAATAAATTCAATAAATCAAAGCTGCCGCAAAACAGTTTTTTCTGTCTGTTTTGCAGTAGCTCCTTTTTTTACATTTTTTTATTTGGGCTTTATTAAAAGTTTGAATTAAGATAGGAAATTGCTTCACTTGTTGTATATCTGTTTGCGACTGTTTTTGCTCTCGAGGTATCAAAAACAGAGTTCCATTTGGCATTAAATTCCTCCTCGGAAACACTTACGTCCTCCCATTCATAGGAAATTATGAAGCTGTCGCTGTCTTTATCATATTCTTCGGCTTCAAGCCCGGAATAAATTTTCGTTAAATTTCCGTTTGAAAGAGAGTAAATATTAAGTAGGAAATATCCCGAATTTCCGTTAAAATTACAAACTAAGCCCCCTCTTTCCATATAGCTCATACCGCCTGTACGGTTTAACGGATATTCCGAAACAGACCCGTTATAATACGTACATATTCTGTCGCCCTCGGCCTCAAATCTTCCGTGTACAAATAATTCGGGGATTTCATCGTTGTCTATATAAATAAAATCATATTCATTTTGTTGGGAATCTTTGTTGTTAGCGGCAACAAGCTCGTTAATATAATTTATGTAGGCACGCTTGCAGTCACTGAGAACAATCTTTGTATTACAGCTTTCTATATAGCTGTCGGCTTCCTTATAGCCCGAAAGGGAATTGAAAACCTCAAGAGCCCCCTCATAATCTCCGGCATTATAGCTGTCCAGGGCTTTTGAATAGTTTTCCGCCTTTGTATTTTCAGCTAAGGCTCCCACAGCCATTTCGCCTGCGTCCTTATAGCCGCTTATCATACCGAAATATGTATTTGCTTCTGTATAATTTTCCGCATTATATTGGCTCAGGGCATATTGATATACCTCTTCATAACACTTTTCAAGCCATTCGGCGGCTTCCGTTGTGTCTATAACAGAGGCTGCTTCGTTAAACGCCGTAATAGCGGCTGTGTAGTCCCCCTCGTTATAGAGATCTATAGCGGCGTCTAAGGCCTCCCCGTAAATTGCCGTGTTGCAGTCGTCTGCTTTTTGGGCTGAATCCTTATAGTTCCCGAGAGCCTGAAAGGTTTCCATTGCAGCCCCATACTCTCCGCTCTCATAAAGTTCCTCCGCCGTAGTATATGCCTTTTCGTTTTCCAAATAGGTCATTATAGGTTTATAACCCACAGCAGCTGCAGCAGCCAAAATCACAACACAGACACCTGCGGTAATTAAAATTTTGTTTTTTCCCCCGGTTTTAGCCGATACGGGTTCAGTGTAAGAATCAGTTTTGGCTGTTGTCTCTGTTTCGATATTGCCGATTTCCGTGTCGGCACCGCATTTGGCGCAAAATCTGTTTGCTTTCGGAACAACGCCGCCGCAGGCCGGACAGCGTTTTTCGATGGATTCTCCGCAATAGGGACAAAATTTCGAATCATTGTCTATTTCCTTTCCGCAGGAAGGACAAACAATTTCAGAGCCTGCTTCCGGCGGTTCAATATTGTATTGACCGCTGCCATCGGCAGAATTTGAAGCATTGCCGTCATTTTCATCATAATAATTCATAATTGTCATTCTCCTCTTTATTTTTTGTAAGCGCCGCCTAAAATAGAACGGCTTGTCTCCTTAAGCCAGTCTACCGTCAGGCCGCTTTGGTACAGGTGTATTTTGTTTTCGGCGGCAAGTTCCGGTGTGTAATCGGCAAGCTTATATGTTGTTATAAGTCCCTTGCCGAAAAGCATATGTGTCACAAGGGGAACGGCTTCATAGTCCTTTATGCGGGTGGTTCCTCCCTCGTTTGAAATAGTTACCTTTGCCATTGCCCCCAGCATTGTTATATTCATATCCTGATTTGAAACAAAATTGCCTAAGGAATAGAAAACAAGGGTGCTGTTGCCGCTTGAGCCTGTTATTGTTTCAACCTGCTGAATTACGTGGGGGTGGGTTCCTATTATAAGGTCGGCTCCGTTGTCCGCAAAGAATTTGGCCCATTGCTTTTCGCTGTCGGTTGCCTCTGTTACATACTCTGTTCCCCAGTGGGGGCAGACAACCAAAAAGTCGGCGTTTTCTTTAGCCTCCGCCATATCCGCCTTTATTTTTTCCTCGTCAAGAAGATTTACCATATATTCACGGCCTGAGGGCAGGGGAATGCCGTTTGTTCCGTATGTATAATTCATAACCGCCACTCTGAGCCCTTGTTTTTCGTAATAGTAGACGCTTCTGCTGTCATAGTCCTCCTGAGTGTCGTGTATGCCTAAAAAAGGCTGTTTCCGGGTGTTTTGTTTTCCAGAAGTTTATTGTGTTGTCTATGCCGACGGCTCCTTTGTCAAGAGCGTGGTTTGTGGCATGGAGAACAATATTGAAGCCTGCCGCAGCAAGGGAGTCGCCTAATTCCGTAGGGCTGTTGAAAAGGGGATGGCCCGAAAGACCCAGCTCCGTCCCTCCTAAAATAACCTCCTGATTTACAAGTGCCATATCGCTTGCCTGAATATCGTCTTTTATGTGGGCAAAAAGATGGTCGAAGTTGTAGGTTCCGTCGTCCTGTCTGCCGCTGCCGTAGACGCCCTCATGGGCAAGCATATCGCCTATCATTATAAGATTTATTTCCGTTGCCGCTGCTGTGGTTTCCGTCGTTGCTTCCGTTGTTTCAACTGTAGTAGTTTCGTCCTCATCGAAAATAAATTCCGCACTGTAGTTGTTTATAAAAGCCGAATAAGCTATAAGCCCCATATACGCCACAGACAAAATAACAACAACCGTAAAAAGCAGTATAGTAAATTTCCTCATAAAAAATCCCCCTGAGTATTAATATCTTAATTTTGGTTGCTTAAAGTTTGTACAACCTTATTTTATCACAAAAAATGTGTGATTGCAATAAAACAAGACAGAAAAACGGGGTTTTAGGTGTATTTTTAAAATTTTTACTCTAAGGAAGCGCTGATTAATTAGCTCTTCGCATCTTTACCGCATATTTTTCCGATTACTTCGTCACGCATTGGGGGCGTAGGCTCCGGCTACGCCATCAAATGCCTTCCTCGCACTCGAAAAAATCTGCGGCAAATCTGCTTCGGCGAATTAATCATCGCTTCCCTAAAAAGCTTAAGCGGACAAATCGGGGGGGGGATTTTTGTAATATTATATAAAAGGGCAAACGGTAAATGATAACATATGAAAAAATATATAAAAATTTTAAAAATTTCTATATTTAGGCTTGTTTTTTACTAAATATAGTGTTATAATAAAAATTGCAGTCAGATGTGTTGGTAGAACCACATCAATTATTGCTGCAAAATTAATTTTTTATCTTTCTTTTTCCTTTTACGGCTCTCTGCTTTGTCCGCAATAAAGCAGGGGGCTGTTTAATTTGCTCTTGTCTGCCGCCGAAACCTCAAATAATCTTTTGCTTATGGAAGCGGCAATTTAAAGGGTATAGGTTTGAACCGCAATAAATGTGTTTTTTGAAAATATCCCCAAAATGTAAAATCAGTAAATTGAAACAAAACCTGTTCCTCCGCAGTGGGGACAGGGCGAGGTCAGACGGCTTTTTAAGGGGAGGCCTGACTTTTTTCGCGTTATAAGTACAAACCCTAATTTAACCATACCCACCACCGTAACGGAGATTCTGTCCGCTCTTGCTTTTTCCTCCAAAACCTCAATGAGCCTTTTGTTATTGTCCTCTGAGTTCATATTTATAAAATCCACAGCTATCATTCCCGAAAGATTCCTAAGCCTCAGCTGTTTTAAAATTTCCTCAGCGGCTTCAAGGTTGGTTTTAAAAACCGTTTCCTCGTGGGGCTTTGTGTTGTTCTTTCCCGAATTTACGTCTATAACCACCATAGCCTCTGTGTTTTCGATTGTAAGCCAGCCTCCGCTTTTAAGCCATACCTTTGGCGACAGGGCTTTTTTTATTTTGCTCTCTATAAAATATTCCTTGAATATGGGAATTTCTCCCTCATAGAGGGTCGGGGTATAGAGGCGGTTGGGGTCTATATATTTATAGTAAACCTCTGTGTTGTCGGAAACAAGCTTAAAATCCCCGAAAGCTTTCATTGCCCTTAAAGTCTCACTTTCGTTTTCATAAAGACAGGCAGGCGCCTTTCTGTAAAGACCAAGTTCCGAAATATCTCTCAGCTTTTGTGCCGCCGAAGAGACATCATCTTTTAGGTTTTCAGGCGAAGTCTCTTCCGCTTTTGTCCTTATAATAATATCCAAATCCGAAAATTCATTGCCGCCGAAAAGCTCCTTTATTTCGCTGCGTTTTTTTTCGCCGGTAATTTTTTTTGAAATTCTAAGCTCCCCCCTGCCCAGAGAAACAACCGCAAGCTCTCCGCTTAGGGAAAGAGCCGTTGTAACCGCCGCTCCTTTTTCGTTTTCGGCTTCTCTTTCCACCTGAACAACAATGTCGTTTCCCTCTTTGACCCTGAGCCTGCTGCCGTCCCAAAGGCTCTGCTCCTTTTTGTCCCTCAGATAGAGAAAAGCATTTCTGTCTCTGCCCAAATCTATAAAGGCAAAGCCGCTTTTTAAAATTCTCTTAATTTTGCCTGTATAAATGTCACCTACTTTAAGCAAAGCCCTTTTTTCCGAGGAAATAACCTCTATAAGCTCTCCGTCCTCCGTCAAAGCCGTATTTATAAGCCTTTCGCCGCAGCAAACAATAACTCTCTTCACAAAACCTCTCCTTTTTAAATTGTATACACATAAAAGCCGCAAAATTATCAGGTGGCCTGTCCGGCAAACTGTGTCATATACAGCTCGTAATATTTGCCCTTATGAGCTAAAAGCTCTCTGTGGTTTCCCTTTTCAACTATGCTGCCCTTATCTAAGACTATTATTATGTCGGCGTCCTGTATTGTTGAAAGACGGTGGGCTATTATAAGACTTGTTCTGTCCTTCATAAGCCTTACCATAGCGTCCTGTATGTTTTTCTCCGTTCGGGTGTCTATGCTTGAGGTAGCTTCATCTAAAATCAGTATTTTAGGCTCCGCAAGAAAGGCACGGCAGATTGTAAGGAGCTGTCTTTGACCCTGCGATATGTTTTGGCCGGAGCCTGTAAGATAAGTATCATAGCCGTCTTTCATATTGTGAATCATATCATAGCAGTTGCTCATTCGGGCAGCCTTTTCCATAGCTTCTTCGCTTGCCGTAAGGTTTGAATATTTAAGGTTGTTTCTTACAGTGTCGGAAAACAGAACGGCGTCTTGTAAAACAACGGCTGTGTTTTTCCTGAGCTCGTTGCAGTCTATGTCCTTTATGTTTACGCCGTCAATTAAAATTTCGCCTCCGTCTATGTCGTAAAATCTCATTAAAAGATTTACAACAGTCGTCTTTCCGCTGCCTGTCGCCCCTACAAGGGCGGCTTTTTGGCCTGCTTCCACCTTAAGGCTGAAATCAGAAAGTACGCTCTGACCCTGAAAATATGAAAAGTCAACGTTTTTAAATTCTATAACGCCCTTTGCGGAGTCCATATTTTGACTGCCGCTTTTGTCCTCATATTCGTTGTCCATAATTTCAAAAACACGCTCGGCTCCTGCGGCGGCGCTTAAAATCTGGCCGTAAACCTGGGCAAGCTCGTCGATGGGTCTGCCGAATTGTTTGGCATAGACTATAAAGGCGGAAATAACGCCTATTGAAATAATGCCGTGTATGGCGAAATATCCCCCGAAAGCGGCTATTATAACAAAGCCTATGTTGTTTATGACATTCATGCAGGGTCCCATTGCTCCGGCTAGAATTTCGGCTATTATACCTGTTTTTGTAAGCCTGTCGGAGGTTTCGTCAAACTCCGCCGTAGCTTCCGCCTGTCTGTTATAGGCCGTAACGGTTCTGAACCCCGTTACCATTTCCTCAACGTTTGCGTTAAGCTCCCCTAAAAGCTCCTGTCTTTTAAGGTAAAACTTTCTCATAGCCGCAGACAGATATTTTGTAACTATAAGCGTCAGTATAACCGTGGTGCAGGAGAGCAGCGCAAGCCTTGTACAGAGCATAACCATCATAAAGACAGTGCCTATAATCATAAGAATACCCGAAAACATAGAGCTTAAGGACTGGGACACGGTGTTTGAAATATTTTCAACATCGTTTGTCATTCGGCTCATAATATCTCCGTGGGGGTGATTGTCTATATATTTTACGGGAAGATTTATTATTTTTTCAAATAAATCCTCACGAAGCCTTTTAACAACTCTCTGGCTCAGCCTTGCACTTAAAAGACTCTGGAAAAGAGTGGCAAGACAGCTTACTCCGTAGACAATAAGCATTATAATCAAAATTTCAGGCAAAGCCCCGAAGTTTTTTGCCGTTATTTCGTCTATAGCCTCGCTTTGAAGGGCAGGGGCCCAAACGGAACAGATTACAACGGTTAAAACCGCCAGCATAAGCCAGCCCACCGTCACAAGCTCCGCTTTAAAATAGCCGCAGAGCCGCCTTATTGTTTTTTTGCCCTCCTTGGGCTTTTCAATCTCCCCCTGCTGACGGGGTCCCCTCATTCCGGGAAGCTTGTAATTTTTTATAGATACCTCTGCCATCTTCTCACCCCACTTTAAGCTGTGAATCGTAAATATCTCTGTAAATACCGCTTGTTTCCATAAGCTCCCTGTGACTTCCGCAGGCGGCAATGTGACCCTTATCCAAAACTACTATCCTGTCGGCGTTTTTAACGGAGGCTATTCTCTGGGCAATTATTATTTTTGTAACATCGCCGCAGGTCTCCTCAAGGGCCTTATAGAGCTTGGCCTCTGTTTTCAGGTCGAGGGCGCTTGTGGTGTCGTCAAAGACAAGAATTTCGCCCTTTTTAAGTATACAGCGGCTTATGGCTATTCTCTGCTTCTGACCGCCCGAAAGGCTCATACCCTTTTCGGCTATGGGGGTGTCGAAGCCCTGTTCCATTCTGTCTATAAACTCCTTGGCCTGGGCAGCCTCCGCCGCTTTTATAACCTCGTCCCTGCCTGCACTGCTCTTTCCCCAGAGAATATTTTCCTTTACGGAAATATTGAAAATCTCGCTTTTTTGAAGGGATATCGAAACCTTGTCCCTTAAAGCTTTGAGCTTATAATCCTTTACGTCTATATCGTCTATCAAAACGGAGCCGCCGGTGGTGTCGTAAAAACGGGGAATAAGCTTTGCAAGGCTGGACTTTCCGCAGCCCGTAGCCCCCAAAACACCTATTGTTTCTCCCGGGTTTATCGTCAGATTTATATCCTTAAGTATGTCATTTTCGCCGTAGCCGAAAGAGACGTTCCTGAATTCTATCTTTCCTCTCGTTTTTGTTTCGCCCTCAAAGCTTCCGTCCTTTATTTCGGGAGAACAGTCTAAAATTTCCTTGAGACGCTTTCCTGAGGCGATACCTCTTGAGGCGGTCTGGAATATCATAGTTGTTCTCATAACGGCGTGGAGAATCTGGGATATGTAGGTGACGGCCGCCATAACCGCTCCGGGGGTAACGTCCCCTATTTGAGATCTTAAGCCCCCCATATAAATTACGGCCACTATGGAAGCATTAAGAACAATGTTCATAAGAGGGGTCATATAGGCGAAAAGCTCCAAAACGTGAAGCTGAGTGTCCACAAGCTCCCGGTTGGCCTTTCCGAAGCGGTTTTTTTCGTAGTCCTCTTTGACATAGGCCTTGACAACTCTCACTCCGGTTATGTTTTCCTGCATAACATTGTTTACATTGTCAAGCTTGTTTTGAAGCAGCGTAAAAATGGGGTTCGCCCTCATCATAAAGAATATAACCATAAACAGTATAAAGGGCAGACCGCAGAGAACCACAACCCCGAAGCTTAAATCAAGGTAAATAAGGCAGACCGTACCGCCTATAATCAAAAGCCCCGTTCTTACGAAGCCCCTTACCATCTGTGTAACAAGGTTTTGAAGCTGTGTAACATCGTTTGTTATTCTCGTAACTATGGAGCCTGTGGAAAATTTGTCGGTCTGGCTGAAAGAAAGCTCCATTGTTCTCTTGAAGCAGTCCTTTCGGAGGTCGTTGCTGAAATTTTGGGAGCAGAGGTTTGCGAAAACCCCCGAAACAACACCGCAGAAGCCACCGAATATAACCCAAAGAACCATTTTTATGCCCGTTGTTATAACAAGCTCGAGACTGCGCGTTCCGCCGTTTGAAAGACCCAAAACTCCCTCGTCCACAATTACTTTCATAAGAGCCGGCTGAATCAAGTCCATAGACACCTCTCCGAACATAAAAAGGGGTGCCAGAAAAGCAAGCGGAAGATATTTTTTCATATATTTAAACATTTCTCTTTCCTCTCTTTCTGTCTCTGTGGTTAAATAGGGACGGGTCGAAACTTTCCCTCCAGCTTGTCAGAAGTTTTTCAAGCATATTGTAAAGCCGCAGCTTTTCCTCCTCCGACAGCTCACTGAAAAGAATGTCGTCCTGTTTGGTAAGCTCCGTTTCAAGGCTCTCAAGATAAGCCCTGCCCTGCTCTGTGGCGGTTAAAATAGTCCGCCGTTTGTCCTTAGGGTCTTTTTCCTTTTTAATATAGCCCTTAGCCTCAAGCTTTGAAACAAGTTCGCTTAAGGAGCCGGATTTTATGTCTAAAATATCCAGTAATTCCTTTTGGCTCATACTGCCCCTTGTGACAAGTATTTTGACGATTTTATTCTGACCCCGTCTGCTGCCCCGTCTGTGATAGAGAAAATGGCCGCAGCGTTCAAAAAGCTCAAGCAGTTCTTTATTTTCCATAAAACACCTCTCCCTTTATTTCCCTGTGTGTTTTTTAGGTACCTTGATATTTTACCACTTACAGACAGATTTGTCAAGGTACCTTGAGAAATTTATTCCGAAATTTACAATAAAATATTTCAAAAGGCTCCGCATATGTATGAAGCCTTTAAATTTTGGTATTTCAATATAAATATTATTCTTCGGAAAATAAAGCCTTAAGTATATCCTCCGAAGACAGACTTTTATAGTTCTCGGGGTCTGAGACGACACTGTCATAAAATCTGAAACGGTTAAAATCCGTTAAATATGAAAAGGGTCTGTTTACCCGGGGAAAAAGTTCAAAATGACGGGGGTATTCTCTTTTCATATATTTTTCGGCTAAGACGGAGGACTCGGTTTTTTCGCCCTCAGGGCTTAAGGTTCCCGAAAGCATAGGAGCCGGGGGAGAGCCGTGGAGTAGGAGCAGGCTTCCGTCGGAACACTTGCTTACACATATAAAAATATGCTCTGTTTTTTCACCGCCCATTATATCGCCGGCCAGAAAATCTGTTGTTTGCCCCGAAGCTTTTAGGCTTCCCAAGCCTGACTTTTCCAAATTTTTACATATGACGGTGGACTTGTCAACAAACCCCCTTCCTCCGTTTTTATCATTAAAAAGGTTGTATAAAGTCCAACCCACATAGCCGCTGCAATCAAGACCCATATGAATTGATTCGGGATTATTTATATAATTATAATCTCTGTAATTATAGCCCTTTACGGCGTTTTCCCTGTAAAATCTTTCCCATTTGGGGCTTAAGCCCAACATTACGGCCTCCTCTCCTGCCCCCTTATCTTCTTCGTTCCAACCGCCGCCGTAAATATAGAGAACCTTTCCCACAGGCAGCAGTGCCGTCTTTAAAAAATTTCCGATTGTTCTTTCCATAGATATTTCGCCCCCTGCATTAATATCTTTTTATGCGGCAGGGCGAAAAATTATTCTTAAATATGGTTTACATATTATTCAACTGAATTTGTATACAGTCATATTTTTATTTTACTTTCCTATAAGAGCTTCGCCTATTCTGTTTATCGGCCCTGCACCTATGGTTATGAAAATATCGCCGGGTTTTAGGTCGGTTCTCAGGCTTTCCTCACATTTTTCAAAGCTTCCGCTGTAGACGGCATCTTTGCCTAAGGCTTTAAGAGCTTCGGCTAAATCCCTTGAGTGAATATTTCCGGGGTCTTTCTCTCTTGCGGCATATATGTCCAAAAGATAGATTTTATCCGCAAGGGTCAGGGCTTCCGTAAATTCCTTAAAAAGATCTCTTGTTCTCGTGTAGGTGTGGGGCTGAAAGGCGGCGACAATTCTGTTAAAGCCCATTTCCTTTGCGGCTTTCAGGGTGGCCTTTATTTCCGTGGGGTGGTGGGCGTAGTCGTCTACAACCCGAGCCCCGTTAAATTCTCCCTTTATTTCAAAGCGTCTGCCCGTGCCCTTAAAGCCCTTAAGGCCTGAGGCTATGGCTTCCTTGGGTATGTCAAATTCCTTACAGAGGGCAATAACGCTTAAGCTGTTTGAGATGTTGTGCATACCGGGAACGGAAAGGGAAACCCTCATATATTTTTCGCCCTTATAATAGGCGTCATAGCTTCCCATACCCTTTTCCATAGAAATATTTTCGGCCTGCCAGAGGGCGTCTTTTCCGCCGTAGGTTATAACCTTTCCCCCGTACCCCTCAAGAACCTTGTCTAAATAAGGGATTTCGCTGTTTATAATAAGAAAGCCTTTCAGCTTGTTTACAAACTTGTTGAAAGAGGAATACATCTGCTCCATGGTTTTAAAATAGTCCGTATGGTCTCTGTCTATGTTTAAAATAACGGCACAGTAGGGGTTAAACTTTAAAAAGCTGTCTCTGTATTCGCAGGTTTCCAAAACTATATAGTCCTCTGCTCCCAAACGGTAGTTGCTGTTGATAGAGGGCAGTATTCCCCCTATGGAAACCGTAGGGTCAAGACCTGCCGCCATAAAAACCTCCGACGCCATAGAGCTTGTGGTTGTTTTGCCGTGGGTTCCGGCTACGGAAACGGAATATTTATATTCCCTCATAAGCTCCCCTATGAGAGAAGCCCTGCCTATTTGGCGGATTCCCCGTCTTTGGGCTTCCTGCCTTTCCGGGTTATCCTCTCCTATAGCCGCATTATAAACCACAAGGCCAGTTTCCGGGGCTATATTTTCGGCGCTGTGACCCTTATAAACCTTTATGCCTACGGACTGTAAGTGTTTTGTCATATCGGAAACCTGAAAATCCGACCCTGCCACATAGGCACCTCTGTGGTTTAATATTTCCGCAAGGGCAGACATACTTATGCCGCCTATGCCTATAAAATGTACGTTTTTATAATCCTTTATATTCATATCTGTCCACCTTATTTAACATATTGTTATGGTATTTTTAATAACACATAAAAGCTGAATTGCTTCATTATCTATTATGATACAATTTATGTAAAAAATCAAGCCTTTGTTATGATTTTATATAAATATAAGGCCGGGAATTTGCCAATTAATCAGCTTATCGTATAATTAGATAAAATATATTTGTAAAATTTTCATTTTTCTGTTGAAAATTACTCCCAAATGATGTACAATGAGTAAGAAGAAACTAACTTAAGAGATGATTATATGAAGTATACTTCCATACACGGTGGAGATTTGGACGCTGTTGAAAGACAGCTCCGCATAAAAAGAGAGGATATTATAGATTTTTCGGGGAACGTAAACCCCTTAGGTGTTTCCGAAAGGGTCAAAAACAAAATCATAGAAAGTGTAAGCCTTGTTTCAACTTATCCCGACAAGGGCTACTTAAGGCTCCGAGAGGAAATAAGCCGCTACACAGGGGCGAACCTTGAAAACATACTTGTGGGAAACGGTTCAACGGAGCTTATAGGCCTTATTATAAGGGCGGTTAAGCCCAAAGAGACTCTCATACTTGCTCCCTGCTATTCCGAGTATGAAAGAGAGGTTAAGCTTTGGGGAGGGAAATGCTCTTTCTTTGTTCTGAAAGAGGAGGATGACTTTGTTCCCGATACAGACAGACTCATTTCTCAGATAACAGACAAAACGGATATGGTTATTATCTGCAATCCCAATAACCCTACCGATTCTGTTTTTAAGGGGTTGGAGCTTGAAAGGCTTGCGGCAGCCTGTAAAAAAACAGGAACCTTTATAATGATAGATGAAACCTACGCTGAATTTTACGATAATTTAGAGGAAATAACGGCTATCCCAATAGCTGACAGGGCGGATAATGTCGCCGTTATAAGAGGCACGTCAAAGTTTTTCGCCTGCCCCGGTTTAAGACTGGGCTACGGCATAACAGCCTCAAAGGAGCTTAAAGAAAAAATCGAGACTATGCGTGACGCCTGGTCTGTCAACACCTTAAGTGCCAAAGCCGGGGAGGTTATGTTTTCCGACACAGACCACATAACTAAAACCCACGCCCTTATATCATCGGAAAGAACCCGTCTTAAGGCCGAGCTTTCCCAAATAAAGGGCATAAAAACCTATAATTTAAACTCAAACCTTGTCCTTTGCAAAATTTTAAAGGAGGGGGTCACGGCAGGGGATATATTTGAGGCCCTGCTTAAATACAACATTATTATAAGAAGCTGTGAGAATATTACGGCTTTGGGGGAGGACTATTTCAGGTTCTGCATACTCCTGCCCCGGCAAAACGATATTCTCTTAAAAGGCTTGACAAAAGCACCTTAACATATATGAGGAGGAAATTTTTATGGGAACCGAAACTGATTTCTTAGATGTTCATCACAAAACCGAGGTTGACAGCGATGTCAGACCTTATACTATGAAAGAGGCTATAACCGAAGCAAAAAGGTGCTTGCAGTGCAAGGTGCCTATGTGCAAAAGGGGCTGTCCTATCAACAATAACATAACTGAATTTGTAGGGGCTCTTGCAATGGGCAATTTAGGCGAGGCGCGGTCTTTTCTCACACAGAAAACAAACCTGCCTGCGGTTTGCGGAAGAGTATGCCCCCACGAAAAGCAGTGTCAGGGCTCCTGCGTTTTAGGCAGGAAAGGTCAGGCTCTCCATATAGGAAAGCTTGAACAGTTTGTAGCCGACTTTGACGCCGATATGGAGCTTCTGAGATATACAATCCCTGCCAAAAACAGGGGCAAGGTTGCCGTTATAGGTTCAGGCCCCGCCGGTCTTACGGTAGCCGGTGATTTGGCGCTTATGGGCTTTAAAGTAACGGTTTATGAGGCCGAAGAGGAGCCGGGGGGAATACTTATGTACGGTATTCCGGAGTTCAGGCTTCCGAAAGACGTTGTAAGAAAGGAAATAAGAAGAATAGAGGAACACGGCGTTACCTTTATAACCAACACAAAGATAGGCGTTGACAAAACAGTAGACAACCTTTTCAACGAGGGCTATGACGCCGTATTTATAGGCACAGGCACGGCGGTTTCAAAGGGTCTTGATATTCCCGGCAGAACCCTTAAGGGCGTTATGAAGTTTAACTATATGTTAAGACGTGTATTTATGTTCAGAAGCGGCGAAATCCGCAAGGATCAGCTTCCCGTTCTTCCGGGGGAAAAGGTTCTCGTTATAGGCGCCGGAAACGTAGCTATGGACGCAGCAAGAACGGCTATGAAGTGCGATGCGGAAAGCTGCACTGTTGTTTACAGAGACGTGCTTGAAACAATAACAGCCGAGCCTAACGAATATCAGGGGGCAATAGACGACGGAGTTCAGTTTAAGTGGAAATCAACTCCCTTAGAATACATAGGCGATGAGGCCGAATACCGCCTTGCAGGGCTTAAGGTTGACTGCGACGGAGAGGAAGAAATTATCCCCTGCGACAAGTGTATAATCGCCATAGGCTCAAAGCCCGCAAGGCTCATAATAAGCACAACAGAGGGCATAGAGGTAAACGACCAGGGCTATGTCGAAATAAGAGAGGAGCCCTACGGTATGACAACCCTCAAAGGCGTTTTCGCAGGCGGCGATGTAGTACACCGCCCGGCTACCGTTGTTCTTGCTATGAAAGAAGCGAAACAGGTTGCCGAGGGCATAGCAAAATATGTGGATGCCGTTAAGCTTATAAATTCGCTGAAATAAAAAGCAGTATAAAAAAAGAATCCGCCGCAGGCAAAACTTGCGGCAATTCTTTTTTGGAATAAAATATTTTCGTCTGCAAAAAATAATAAACAGTTAACCGAAACCGAAAGGAATCACCGAGTATGTATGAGGAAAGAAAATTATCAAACGGCATAAGAGTAACAACAGAGGATATGCCCCATATGAACAGCATATCCTTAGGGGTCTATGTAGGTGCAGGCTCCCGATATGAAAACGGGGAGACAAACGGCGCCGCCCACTTTACGGAGCATATGCTCTTTAAGGGGACCGAAAAGAGAACCGCCGCCGACATAGCCTATGAAACAGACGAGTTAGGCGGCCAGTTTAACGCCTTTACAACAAAGGAATACACCTGTTATTATTTTAAGGTTCTCTCGGAGCATTTTGACAAAGCCCTTGAAATTTTGGCGGATATGGTTTTAAACTCAAAATTCGACCCTGATGACATCCGCCGGGAAAAAACCGTTATAGACGAGGAAATAAGCGTCTACGAGGATACCCCTGAGGACGTTGTCTTTGACAGCCTCCAGTACGAAACTTGGAACAGGAAAAATTTGGGTCTGGAGATTTTGGGTACCCACTCCACAATAAGCAAATTTGACAGCTCCTTCCTCCGTACTTATTTTAAAAACAACTACCGCCCCGACAATATAGTCATATCCGCGGCAGGCAAATTTGACAGGGAAGCCTTGTATAACAAGCTTGAAGAAGCCTTTTCCTCTCTGCCGCCCTGCCCTTACAGGCCGCCCTTTACACAGGCGATCTATGCCCCCAAAACAGTAAAAACAAAACGTGATCTGGAACAGCTTCACCTCTGTCTGGCCTTTCCCTCTTTAAAATTAGGCGGCAGAAACACCGCCCTTTCTGTTTTGAACACGGCCGCAGGAGGCGGAATGTCCGGCAGGCTTTTTCAGAAGCTTCGTGAGGAAAGAGGTCTTTGCTACAGCATATACTCCACATTTTCAAGCTATACGGACACGGGAATATTTATGATATACTGCGGCTTAAGCCCCTCAAACTGCAATGAGGCCGTAGACCTTTGCAGAGCGGAGCTTCAAAGGCTTAAGAACGAAGAAATACCGGGGGAAGAGCTTTCGAGAATAAAGGGTCAGATAAAGTCAAACTTCCTTTTAAGCGACGAAAGCACCTCCTCCCGAAGCTCCAAAATGGGCAGGAACGTCCTCTTAAGGGGCTTCTGCCCCGCAAACGAGGCCACCCTTAATGCCCTCGAGAAAATAACCTCGGCGGAGATTTTGGCCTTAAGCCGTGAAACATTCGATTTTGACAAAATGAGCATATCTTTGGTAGGCAAAACCGACAATATCAATATTTTATGATATAATGACAAAAAAGCTGTGCAAAGCCTTTACCGGGAATATCCGGTATAAAAAGCCCTGCACAGCTTATCTGTTTTATGTGATTTTTACAAAATAATAAAGCTCTGTGATTCCCTTTTCGGGGGATTTAATATGTGTATTTAAATATTATTATTTCTATGCTTCTGACTATATCCATATTCCCCGAAAAAGCCTGTTTTAGGGCATTGCCGCAGTCTGAAAGAGCCGAAATAAGCTGTTTGTTTGTAAAGCTTTTCGCCTGTGCCGCAGCTTTTGAAACGGCATAGGGGTGAACGCCCATATGCTTAGCGGCCTCGTCCCGTGACATTGTTTTGGACAGATATTTATACTGTAAAATCCTCCTGAACTGATTGGCTATTGAAACAAGTATCAAAACAGGCTCTTCTTTCATAAGAACCAAATTTGAAAGTATCTCAAGTGCTTTTTCCGATTTTTTATATCCTACGGCGTCCACAAGGTCAAAAATTCGGCTTTCCAGCTTTTGCGTCGTAACGGCCTCAGCATCTTCAAGGCTTATTCTGTCCTTTCCCATAGCATAAGCCGCAAGCTTCCGAAATTCATTCTCGGCGGAGGAAAAATTATCCTCCAAATTAGAAGTAAAATAGTCAAAAGCGTTTTTGTCAAAGCTTATGTTTTCGGCTTTTGCTTCCTTTTGAATAAAAGCTCTTATTTCTTTAGGGGCAGGCTTTTTACACTCAAGGCTGTAGCCCGTTTTTGAAAGAGCCTTGTAAACCTTGCTTCTTTTATCCACCTTTTTCTCATCAAAAACAATAATACAGTCGGGGTTGGGGTCTTTAAAATAGCTTATAAGCCCCTCATATTTTTTAACACCTGAAAAGGCACCCGAATCCTTTACGGCTATTAAACGCAGCCCCCCGAAAAGGCTTAGTGTGTTGGCCGTGTTTATAAGGTCTGAGGGGTCAAGGTCGCCCTCAAAGCTGTCCTTATAGCCCTCTTCGGCCAAAACAGCCGCCTCTATCCTCTTGGCCGTGTCGTCTCTGAGCTTTCCCTCTTCGCCGTAAATAAGATACACGGGCTTAAAATTTTTGGTTTTAATGTCCTTGTTTATGTTTTTCATAAAAACCTCAGTCTATATAATAGCCCTTGCCCCAGGCGGTTTTAATAATTTCCGGCTTTCCGGTATTTGCCTCTATTTTTTTCCTCAGTTTTAAAATATGAACCATAATCGTATTGTTAGCCTTGTAAAAATAGGGTTCCCTCCAAATTTTCTCGTATATTTCCTCAAAGGAAAAAACTCTCTTTCTTTCTCTCATCATAAGCACAAGCATATTATATTCCGTCGTTGTAAGAGGAACCCTTTTGTCGTCTACGGTAACAAGCTGATTTTGAGTGTTTACAACAAGATTTTTCACCCGGATAATACTTCCGTCGGCCTTTGTTTCCTTGCCCTTGTAAACGCAGTAACGGCGGATGTGTGCCTTTGCCCTTGAAATGAGTTCATTGTAGGAAAAAGGCACACTCAGGTAATCGTCGGCTCCTGCCGAAAAAGCAAAGCCCTTTTCAGAGTCGCTGTCAAGCCTTGAAATTATAATAATAGGGGCGTTTGTCTTTTCTCTTAAGCCTCCGCAAACAAAAACGCCGTTTTCTCCCTGAAGCTCTATATCCATTATTATAAGATCCAAAGAGTCGTCTGTTTTTTCTATGGCTTCGGCTCCGCTTTTTGCAATTATAAGATTATAGCCCTCATTGCCGAAAAGTATTTTCAAAAGATTTATTGTCTCGTCTGAATTGTTCAAAATTAAAATTGTGTTGTTCATAATTTACCACCGATTTCTTAAAAAACTTACTCTTCTTCCTCATAGTCAAAACGCAGCTCCAAAATCTCCGAATCGTTTTCGTTTATGGTTTCCGTAAACAGCTCGGAAATTGCATACAAGGCATAAATATTAAGCTTGCCGCTCTTTGTTAAAAACCGGCTGCAAACCTGTCCTTTTTCAACGGCCTCAACATCCTCTTCGTCTTTTACTCTTATATCGTATTTTTCTATGGCCTCTTGGCAGAGATATTCCCTTGCGTTTATATAATAATTGCCGAAATGCTCTTCAAGAAGCCCGTCAAGCTCCGCCACTTTTTCGCTGTCTGTGTTCAAAACGGGAGATATAACATAAAAGCACTTGTCCCCTGTTTTAAGGCTCTGATAATCTCTCATTTTTTCCAGTATCTCAACATATCTTTCCGCCGAATAGCCCTCGGGAAGCTCCTGCAAAAACACAACAACTATATCTTCCTTTCTGTTTTTCATGGCTCTTGTGGTGACAACCGTGTCTTTTTCGGTAGTAACCCGGTCTCCATCTTCGGCTCTTGTAAAGCATGTCCTGCCCTCTTCGTCAACGGAAATATTTCCCTCAACTCCGGCAATTACACAGGGATTTAAGCCGCCGTTATTTGTAAGCGTGGGAACAAGAACAGTGCCATATTCATTGATAAGAGTTATTTCAACACTTTCCTGACCCTCGGGGATTGTAAAGGGCTGAGCATACATAGGCACTCCCCCCTGTTTTGAAGCTAAATCCTCCGGAGTTTCTCCCTCATTTCCCATTATGTATATAAACCTTTCGAGAAAGTTAAGAGAAACAAGGGCAGGCAGGGTATAATTGCTTGCACTGTCGATTGCTCCGCTGTCGCCGTAAAAGCTTATGCTTATGCCTTCGGTCATTTTATAATGCTCATAGGTTTCCCCGTTATTATTTAAAAACCGCTTCCTTAACTCAAGGTAATATTCTTCGGATAAATCCTCGGCAAAAAGCTCCTCACCCTCGGCTAAAAGCCTTTGCTCCTCCATAGCCCTTACAGTATACAAGCCGAAACAGACACCGCAGACAACCGCCGCAATAATCCCGGCGGCTATTCCCGTTTTAAGCATAATATTTCCTGACAAAAATCTTTTTATAAAATTCATATTAAAATCTCACAGCCTTTTTTCATGTTGCTATTATTATAAAGCAAAATCATCGGCTTGTCAAATAAAACAAGGATAAATAAAAAAGTATTTGAATTGTAATATTAATTGTCCGCTATAATTTTAGCGGCCCACTTCCGGCGTTGTCAAGGGTAAGGCGGAGATTTTCTCAGAAAAATTCTACGGAGGCTTTTCGACAGGACAGGCGGCGCCTCGCAATTTAAAAATCTGCCGCAAACAGGTTTTTCCTGTTTGTTTTGCGGCAGTCCCTTGCTTTATATTTTAAATTTCTATTTTAAATTCCGAGTTCCTTGCAGTACCCCTTAAGTGTTTCGGCACTGTTTTTAAGGGCGGCTATTTCCGTGCCGGAAAAGGGCAGCTCCAAAATTCGGCTGGCACCCTGTGAATTTACTATAGTGGGTACGCTTAAAGAAATATCCTTTATGCCGTATTCTCCCTCAAAAACGCAGGAAAGGGGCAGTATTGTATTTTCATTTCCTATTACAGCTTCGCAGATTCTCCTAACGGCTAAAGCTATGGCGTAGTAGGTGGCTCCCTTTTTGCTTATTATTTCGTAGGCGGCGTTTTTGGTTTGGTGGTAAAAATCCTCCTTACAGCAGTTTACATCATCGCAGCTTCCCCACTTGCAGTATTCCTCAATAGGCAGGCCGGCGATTCTTGTCAGGCTCCATGTGGCGACCTCCGAATCTCCGTGTTCCCCTATAATATAGGTGTGTACGTTTCTTGCGTCAATGTTTGTGTGTTCCCCTATTATATATTTAAGCCTTGCGGTATCGAGAACCGTACCGGAACCGAAAACCTTTCTCTTTGAAAAGCCCGTCAGCTTGTAGGTAACATAGGTAAGTATATCCACGGGGTTTGAAACCACCATAATAAGAGTGTCGTCCGTGCAGTATTTGTTAATTTCGGCTGCAATGCTCTTAAAAATAACAAAATTCCTCTTTAAGAGGTCTATCCTCGTTTCCCCCTCCTTTTGGTTTGCTCCGGCGGTAATAATTACCATATCTGCGTCCTTTATGAGGCTGTAATCCCCTGCCGTAACCTTAACGGGGCTTACAAAGGGCAGTCCGTGGTTTAAATCCATTGCGTCCCCCTGAGCCTTGTCTCTGTTTATGTCAACAAGAACAATTTCCGAAACAAGACCGCTTAAAAAAAGCGTATAAGCCGTAGTGGAGCCCACATACCCTGCCCCTATAACGGCAACCTTTCCTTTAATCATAAAAGCTCCCTCCTTGCAAAATAAATTACTCAATAACAGTATTTTATATAAATATCAGGGTTTTATACAAAAACATCTCAAAGACTTTAAAAACCAAAATGACTGTACTGGCTGCCGTGATTTTTCTCCGTAAAATTTGAAGGTTTTAGGCATCTTCGTCACATCACTGTTCTCCGGCTATTCTCCAAATCAAAAATGCGTTGTTTTTCAGATATTGCTCCAGCTCCATAAGCTCGTCCTCCGAAAAGCCGTAGGTTTTATAAAACATATTGTTGGGAAGCTTCCCCTCTGCAAAGTCAAAGCCGCCCTTATCGTTTGCTCTTTCAAATCTCACGTCTATTTCGTCAAAGCCGTCATAAGTACATAAAATATCCGAAAAGGTCATAACAACCCCATCAACCGTGCTGTAATAATTTTTCACAAGTTATCCCTCACGTTTCGTTTTTATGCTTTCGTTTTATGCTATTATAGTAACACATTTTCATAAAAACAGCAACCTGTAGTGAACGACAAAAATATTTTTGCGCCGGTAATAAATAACCTATGGGATTGCTGTGCTATATTAAACAAAAATACAAAAATTAATGCCGTTTACTATATAAATATACAAAAATAGATTCTCCCTGAAAAAATAATTTTCTCAATATCAATGTTTTACATATTATGCAAAAATTTATATATTATACTGTAAAATATAAACAGCAATCAAGCTTTTAAAAAAACAAAAAAACTTGACACGTTAGTACCGTATATGGTACTATAGTATAGAGGAGTTGATAAAAATGCCGAGTGTGGAAAAAACTGATTGAAAAAATGAAACAACAGCCTAACGGTATAAGAATGTCGGAAGCTGACAAGGTTCTTGAAGCTAAGGGGTACAGATTTGACAGACAAAAAGGTTCTCACAGACAATATATTAATGCAAACGGTGATGTAATAACTATTAAGTCCGAAAATCCCTTGAAAAAGGTTTATATTAAAGATATATTAAGCAGAATAAATAAACAAAAACACAAAAAAGGAGTATAAAATTTATGGAAAAACCGGAAGTTTTTTATGATATAAAGAAATATATGTCACTGCCCTATAATTTTATCATAAATTATATTGATGATGAGGGTGAGGGTTACTACTACGGAAGAGTATTAGAGCTTGATGGCTGTCAAAGCACAGGCGATACTCTTGAGGAATTATATGAGAACATAAAAGAGGCTATGGAGGGTTACATTGAAACAAAGCTTGAAAACGGTTTTGATGTTCCTAAGCCGGTTAATGCCACAGACTACAGCGGTAAATTTAATGTCAGAATACCCAGAACCTTGCATCAAAGACTGTCTTTTGAAGCTGAAAAAGAGGGTGTTTCTCTGAATCAATATGTTCTTTATAAATTGGCTTTATAATAAAGAAAAACAGGCGAAGCTGCAACTTGCAGACCGCCTGTTTTTCTTTATATATACAGATTAATTTTTCTTTACCGCAAGGACGGCCTTTTCGCCGTTTATTGACCAGTCCTTTGAATATGCGTTTGGGTCGGAGCCTTTAACGGCGGCTGTAGCCAAAACGTCTGAGATTATAGCCTCTGTCTTTTCGGCGAAGATTTCCTCTATTTTTTCGCTGCCGCTGTAGTAGAGGGTTATCCTGTCAAGAACCTCGAAGCCTGCTTCCTTTCTCATAGTCTGAACCTTTGAGATAATTTCTCTTACGAAGCCCTCTTTTATAAGCTCTTCGGAAAGATTTGTGTCCAAAACAACGGTGGTGTGTTTGTCGCTTTCGGAAATAAAGCCCTCCATTTTGGCTGTTTCAATAAGCATATCCTCTTCCGCAAGCTCAATTTCTATATTGTCAACAACAAACTTAACCCTTCCTTTAGCCTTAAGCTCTCCCATAAGGGCGGAGCAGTCGGCATTTCTTAAATATTCGCTGATTTTGGGTATAAGCTTGCCGTATTTTCTTCCCAGTGTACGAAGCTGAGGCTTAAAGCTGTAGCTTGTAAAGGCCGAAACATCGTCTGTAAATTCACATTCCTTTACGTTAAGCTCATCAAGTATAATTTCCTTATACATATCCTCAAGGACACTGTCCGCCTTGACGTACATCTTCCCGATGGGCTGTCTGTTCTTTATGTTGGCTGTGTTTCTTGCGGCTCTTCCGGCAATAACAACAGAGAGAACCTCTTCCATAGAAGCCTCAAGCTTTTCATCTATAAGACTGTCGTCGGCCTTGGGGAAGTCGCAGAGGTGGATTGACTCGGGAGCATCCTTGTCAACGGTAATAACAAGGTTCTGATAAATTTCCTCGGCCATAAAGGGTACAAAGGGTGCCGACAGCTTAGCAAGCTCAACAAGAATGGTATACAGCGCCATATAGGCGTTTACTTTGTCCTGAGGCATATCCTTTCCCCAGAAACGCTCCCTGCTTCTTCTTACATACCAGTTTGAAAGCTCGTCCACAAAGTCGTTTAAAGCTCTTGCGGATTCGGTAATTCTGTAGGCATCAAGGTTTTTATCCACATATTTTATAAGTGTCTGTAATTTTGAAATTATCCATTTGTCTATAACCGCAAGCTTGTCATATTCAAGACTGTAGTTTTTGGGGTTAAACTCGTCTATGTTGGCATAGAGAACAAAGAAAGCGTAGGTATTCCAGAATGTACCCATAAACTTCCTCTGAGCTTCGTTTACGGCCTTTTCATAGAAACGGCTGGGCAGCCAGGGGTTAGAGTTGGTATAGAAATACCACCTTACGGCGTCTGCTCCCTGATTATCCAAAACCTCCCAAGGGTCTACAACATTGCCCAAATGCTTAGACATTTTTCTTCCGTCTTTATCTTGAACAAGACCCAAAACAATAACATTTTCATAGGGGGACTTGTCGAAAATAAGAGTTGAAATAGCCATAAGGGTATAGAACCAGCCTCTTGTCTGGTCTACTGCCTCGGAAATAAAGTTTGCCGGGAAGTGTTTCTCGAAAAGCTCCTTGTTTTCAAAGGGATAATGAAGCTGTGCAAAGGGCATGGAGCCTGAATCGAACCAACAGTCTATAACCTCAGGCACTCTCGTCATCTTACCGCCGCACTTGGGGCATTTGAGATGTACATTGTCAATATAGGGCTTATGAAGCTCAATATCCTCGGGACAGTCGTCGGACATTGACTTAAGCTCTTCTATGCTGCCGATTGTGTGTCTGTGGCCGCAGTCACACTCCCAAATAGGCAGGGGAGTTCCCCAGTACCTTTCACGGCTTAAGCCCCAGTCGATAACGTTTTCAAGGAAGTTTCCGAAGCGGCCATGCTTAATGTTGTCGGGAATCCAATTTACGGCGTCGTTGTTCTTAAGAAGCTGCTCCTTAACCTTAGTCATAGCTATAAACCATGTGTCCCTTGCATAGTAAAGCAAAGGCGTGTCGCATCTCCAACAGAAAGGATAGTCATGTTCAAAGGGCAGAGCCGCAAAGAGCTTTCCGCTTTCCTTAAGCTTTTCTATAATTACGGGGTCGCCTTTCTTAACGAAAGTTCCCTTAAGGTCGTAAACCTCTTTTGTGAAATTGCCCTGTTCGTCTACAAGCCGAACGAAAGGCAGGTCGTAGTTTTTGCCCACACGGGCATCGTCCTCGCCGAAAGCAGGGGCTATGTGAACAATTCCCGTACCGTCCGTAAGAGTAACGTAGCTGTCACAGGTAACAAAGTAAGCGTCCTTATTAAGTCTGCCCTCCATATAGTCGAAAAGGGGAACATAGTGTCTGCCCTCAAGATCTTTGCCCTTGTAGGTTTCTACAAGCTCAACATCTTCGCCTAAAATCTTTTCAACAAGAGCCTCCGCCATAATGAAATATTCATCTCTCGATTTAACCTTAACATAGGTCTCCTTTGCATTTACACAGAGAGCCACGTTTGAGGGGAGAGTCCAGGGGGTGGTCGTCCAGGCAAGGAAAGAGGTATTTTCCTCGTCAACGCACTTAAAACGGGCGATAACCGAGGTTTCCTTTACGTTCTTATAGCCCTGGGCAACCTCATGGGAGGAGAGGGCCGTTCCGCAGCGGGGGCAGTAGGGAACAATCTTGTGACCCTTGTAGAGAAGCCCCTTGTCCCAAATTTGCTTAAGCGCCCACCAAATAGATTCAATGTAGGAGTTGTGATAGGTAACGTAGGGGTCGTCCATATCTGCCCAGAAGCCTACTCTGTCTGACATCTCTCTCCAAAGTGTTTCATATTTGAATACAGATGATTTACATTTCTTTATAAAGGGCTCAACGCCGTACTCCTCAATTTGGGGCTTACCGCTTATGCCTAATTCCCTCTCTATTTCAAGCTCAACAGGCAGACCGTGAGTGTCCCAGCCTGCTTTTCTTAAAACGTGGGCGCCTTTCATAGTCCTGTAACGGGGGATAATATCCTTTATAACTCTCGTAAGAATATGGCCTATGTGGGGCTTGCCGTTTGCCGTCGGGGGGCCGTCATAGAATGTAAATTCCTCTGCGCCCTCTCTGTTTTTAACGCTTTTTTCAAAAATATTGTTTTTCTTCCAAAATTCCAAAACTTCCTTTTCTCTTGACGCAAAATCAAGACTTGCTGAAACCTTGCTGTACATCTTTATACCTCCGTTTGTTATTTATCCTCAGGGCGGCTCTGCCGTTAAAAAAATGCTTCCGTCAACAACAGGACGAAAGCAAAAATTTCCGCGGTACCACCCGATTTAATTACGCAATAATATAATAAAAAATAATATAATTACGAATCCTCTTATTTCTTTTATAACGGTAAAGCTTCCGTCGAAGCCTACAGGCAGGCCGCCCCTCGGTTCGCCGCTCAAAGGTGATCCGCAGATAAATTTTCCGCCGGCTCACACCAAACCGTCGGCTCTCTTTGGGAATTAATATTATCCGCCCGTCCTTTTCATAGCGTTTATACAAAATATAAAAGTATTATAACCAAATTTTTCTCATTTGTAAAGTATTTTCATAAATATTTTAAAAAAGTTAGCTTTTAAGTGACACTTATTCCAAATAGCCCTTTATTTCATTTATGAGTATGTTTATTTCCTCCTCCGTGCCTACGGTTATTCTCAGATAATTATCGATTTCGGGCTTGTCAAAGTGTCTTACATAGACATTTTTTGTCTTGAGATATTCAAAGAGTCTGCGGCAGTCAATATTCGGGTTTGTTGTAAATATGAAATTGGCCGATGAGGGGCAGGTTATAAAGCCCAGCTTTGAAAGCTCATCTGTGAGATATTTTCTTGTTTTCTTTATTCTGCCTACACATTTGTCAAAATAGGCCTTATCCTTTCCTCCCTCGGCGGCAAGAATCCTCGTCACCGTATTTATTGTATAGGAATTAAAAGAGTTTTTAACTCCCTCCAAAACCTCTATGAGCTTAGGATTGGTTAGAGCATATCCGAAGCGGATTCCGGCTAAGGCTCTTGACTTTGAATAGGTCTGTACCACAACAAGATTTTCATATTTATGTATAAGCTCCGCTATGCTTCCCTCTTCGGAAAAGTCCACATAGGCTTCATCGATTATAACCACACTTTCGGGGTTTTTGCTTATAATTTCCTCAATGCTCTCTTTAGGCTCATAAATTGCCGTAGGGGCGTTGGGGTTGGGTATAACTATACCGCCGTTGTCAGACAAAAATCCGCCCTTATTAAGTGTAAAATCCTCATTTAAGGGCACTGTTTTACAGGAGATTTTGAAAAATTCCGTCCATACGCTGTAAAAGGAATATGTTATATCGGGAAACAGAACGGGCTTTTCGGAATTGAAAAAGGCCTTAAAGCAGAGGGCCAAAACCTCGTCGGAGCCGTTGCCCAAAAATATTTCATTTTCATTTACGGGATAGTTTTCACATATTATCTTCTTAAGCTCTCTACAGACAAAGTCAGGGTAAACCTTAAGTTCCTCCCCCTTTATTTCCTTAAGAGCTCTTATAACTCCGGGACAGGGAGGATAAGGGTTTTCGTTTGTATTAAGCTTTACAATACCCGCTCCCTTAGGCTGTTCTCCGGGAACATAGGGTTCTATATCGCTAAGCTTCTTAATAAGCTCCTTATTCATAAAATCAACTCCAAACTGTGTTTTTTTCAATTATACCACCTCTTCCCCTCTATAACAAGCAAAAAGCTCAATTTTTTATAAAATAAGGCTATCAGTAAATTCTGCTGTGGAATTTACTGCAATTAATAATCGTAAATATGTTATTTCAAACCACTTGACAATGAAAAGGGCAAATGTTATACTTTTATTGTATTTTGCAGGCATAAGGAGTGTAATTTAAGACTTTTGGCTGAAAGATAAAACCTTTGAACCAATGTCATTTAGTTAACATAACAAGATGAATAGCAAATTCTTCCA
>JAJQFB010000028.1 GCA_021201395.1 Clostridiales bacterium
TAGTACCGCCATGCATAATTAAACCGGCTTTTTCAAGTCTTTCTTTTACATCTTTCAAAGGATTCATCTGCCGTAATATAAAGAGTATTGTCGGCTGCCCAAAAGTAATTATTTATACCATCATAGGTGAAGGTAAGCAAAACTTCATCAGTGGAATAGTCTTTCAGATACATTTTTCCCGAGCCGGCTTCGATATCGGAATTAAAAACCACTGAAAATTCCACAAATTTTTTATCCCAAAGATTAAAAACTGAGTTTGGTTCTGGGCTGAATGATACTATTCCGCTTACAGTGCCGGAAGAGCCGGAGCTTTCCGCTGCAAATGCCTGTAACTATGGATAGCCGTCATTTACACTTCCGTCTATTGCCCAAGTGTCGGTGAAATCCCAGCCGGAATAGGAAGACTGTGTTTTAGCCTGAAGCGTGGTTAGCCCTGTTCCCTTGCCTGTGTCCAATATGCCTGCGGTTTCATAATCATAGTAGCAGCTTGTAATATCCGTTTCCGTTAAATACCCCGCTGAAACAAGAGGAATCTCCCCCTATGGGTGTCCATTCGCCGTATTCCGACAGGTCAATATCATTCATCAAATAATATGTGGCAGTCAAATCGTCATCTATTACAGCCAACTCGTCAGCTGTATAAATATATTTTATAACTGTAGATATTAAATTGACACTGTCGGCTGAAACAGAATAAATTTCAGAGGTCTCTTCCTCCGAATCCTACGTTCCGTCCGAATTTGTTTCGTCTGATTCGCCTGCCGGTTCCGATTCTTCTGCTGTTTCATAAAGAGATGTTTCACCATTCTCATTTACTGAAGTCTCCGGTTCAACGGCTTCTTCGTCGGCAATCACCTCAGCGTCCTCAGCTGCCGTTTCTGCCGACAATATAGGATTAGCAGTCCCCAAAACCATTGTCAGCGACATAAATACACTGACAAATCGTTTTTTCATTTTCATAAATCCACTCCTTCCAAATAACTTTATAAGCTCATTTTTGTGTTATTTACTATAAATGAGCAAAAAATAAAAAATTGCACAAAAAAGAGGAGTAATGCTGCATTTTTTTGCGGCATTTCCTCTTTTGCTTTGACTATATCATTTGAAAATGCTTTAAAGCATTTCTGATGGCTGCTTCCTTGTCAGGCAGGCAGTTGGGTATGGGGTAGTCGTCATACTTTGAATGGTTATAGCTTTGCCCCACAGGCAAACCGCATTTACGCTTGACTTGGGAAATGTAGAGGCTTGAAACTTTCAGATTATGTTCTTTCAAGACGTAATCCTTTATTTCTTGGTAGGTTGCTTTTGTCTCGGCGGAGGTGGCGTCAAGCTCGTCTAAGTCTAAGTCGACCTCTATATAGTCATCGGGCTTTTGTTGGGACAAAAGGACAACTGTCTCTATATTCGCCGTACGGGGGAAAAGGTCTATGCAGGTTATTTTTTGAGGAAGATAGCCGTGTGCTTTCAGAATCGGCAGGTCACGGGCTAAGGACGTGGGCTTGCAGGAGATATAGATTAGGGTCGGGGCGTTGAAGTTTTGACAGATTTTGGGGAGAGCCTTGGGGTGTATGCCCTCTCTGGGGGGATCTAAAATTATAAGGCCAGGCTTTTGGGTCAGGCTGTCTATGCTTTTTAAGACATCGGCGGCTATGAAAGAGCAGTTTACAATATTGTTGAGAGAGGCGTTTGTTTTTGCCGCTTTTACTGCTTCCTCCACTATTTCTATGCCTATTACTTCCTTTGCACCCTTGCTCATAAGCTGGGCGATTGTTCCCGTTCCGCAGTAGAGGTCAAAAATGACCGAGGGCTTCGCCGCCTTTGCCATTTTCAGAACCTCTGAATATAAAACCTCCGCCCCGGCGGAATTTGTCTGGAAAAAGGAAAAAACCGATATTTTAAAGGTCAAGCCCAAAAGCCTTTCATAGAGGAAATCCCTGCCGCAGAGAGTTGTTATTTTATCCGCTTTTATTACGTCGGCTATACTGTCGTTTGTTATATGGAGAAAACCCACGATTTCGCCCTCTAAATCAAGGCTTAAAAGAGCCTCCTTTAGAGGGTCTAAATCCGTTTTAAGAGCCGATGTCGCAACAAGGGCAATTAAAATTTCCCCCGTAAATCGGCCTTTTCTCACTAAAAGATGTCTAAGAGAGCCTGTTTTTTTCATTTTATGGTAAAATGTTTCGTCAGTTGATTTAAAAAAGCCGAGAACAGTCCTTAATATTTTTCTTATGTCCTCGCAGACTATTTTGCAGTTTTCCGCCGAAGCCACCTCGTAAAAGCTGTTCCTCTTTCTCATACCCAAATTAAGCTCGCCGTCAAGGCCTATGTCCCCGAAAGAAAATTCCATTTTGTTTCTGTAGCCGTCTGTGTCAGGACTCGGCTTTATGCCGCCGAAGCAGAAGCCCTCCGCTCCTGCTCCCGAAAGAAGCTTTAAAACCCAGTCTTTTTTTATTTCAAGCTCTTTTTCATAGGGCATATTTCTGAAAAGACAGCCGCCGCAGCTTCCGAAAGAGGGACAGTCTGCCTCGGTTTCCCAGTCCGCCTTTTTAATGACCTGAAAAGCGTTCGACTGATATTTCCCTTTCTTTTTATAAAGGCAGCAGCTTACCCTCTGCCCCGGCAGGGCGTTGGCTATTTCCGCCCTTAAACCCTTATATCCGCCTATACCCTTGTTCGGGAAGTCTATATTCTTAATTTCTATTTCTGCATTTTCCGTTCTTTTTGCCATAATTTTCTCCTAAATTGAAGTTTTTAAAGCAGCAACTGCTTTTATAAATATATTTTAACAGTCTTACGGAACTTTGTAAAGCTTTAAACCTCAATTTTTTTGATTTAGCAGGAGGTCATATAACTAAAATTTATATCACAAAAAATATTATAACATAAAAATTATGTGGAAATTGTAAAAATACTATTGTAAAATATTCCGAAAAGCGGTAAAATAATGAGTGGACTAAATCTTTTTCCGGGAGTGTTTGACTTATGACAAGAGATGAAACAGTGAAAAGGCTTATTGAATGTTATGAGGGCTATTTCGACATACATTACAGTGAAGCCTCGCCTATAGGGCTTTATGCCCGTTGTGATTTTCACATACACAATTCAAAATATGTTCTTGTTAAAAGCGCAAAGCTCTGGGAAGCCGACTGTCACGAATATGTATATATTTTTTCAGTAGACAAGCTTACTGAGGAGGTCTTTGAAAGGTGCAGGGCTTATGTCATACAGGAGGGCGACAAGCTTATCGACCCAAAGCCCGGGCATATGTATACATATTTGACGGCGGTTTTTATATGCGACGACTTTACAAAAGAGGCTGTAAAGCTCCTTAAAAGGTCAAAGCGTTACAAAAGCTATAAGCTTTCTCTTAACGGCTGGTCTGAGTTCAGAACCTTTATGATTAAGGCCGATGACAAAACCTTTTTCAGCAACAAAGCCGGAAAGGAAAGCTCAAAGCTTGTAAAAAATTTATAATTATATTTACAACCAAGGAGGAATTTTATGAATTCAGTTGTACTTTTGGTATTGGGATTTATTATCCTTATACTGGGTTATCTGTTCTACGGCAGATGGCTCGCAAAAACCTGGGGTATCGACCCCAAACGTAAAACCCCGGCTCACACAAAACAGGACGGTATGGACTATGTTCCCGCTAAGGCTCCCGTTCTTATGGGCCACCACTTCTCATCTATCGCCGGTGCGGGCCCCATAAACGGCCCTATTCAGGCCGCCGTTTTCGGTTGGGTTCCGGTTTTGCTCTGGGTTCTCATAGGCGGAATCTTTATAGGCGCCGTTCATGACTTCGGCGCGCTCTTTGCTTCAATCCGTCACGGCGGAGCTTCCATAGGTGAGGTTATAGCCTCATCTGTAGGAAAAAGAGCAAAAAGGCTTTTTATAATCTTCTCGTGGCTTGCCCTTATTTTGGTTATCGCCGCTTTCGGCTCAATCGTTGCCGGCACATTTAAGGCCACTTTCACCGAGACAGGAGCCGTAGACACCGCTGCAAGCACCGCAAACGCTTTAACGGCAATGATTTCCATTCTCTTTATACTTATATCCATAGCTTTCGGCTTCTTTGTTTACCGTAAAAACGCAAACATTGTCGTAAGCTCTGTTGTGGGCGTCATTGCAATTATTTTATGTCTTGCAATAGGTATAAACTTCCACCCCATTTATTTGGACAACACAACTTGGATGATTGTTGTAGGTATATACATACTTATAGCTTCCGTAACTCCCGTTTGGATTCTGCTCCAGCCCAGAGACTATTTAAGCTCATTCCTGCTTTACGGTCTTATGGCTCTTGCAATTATAGGCATCATAGGGGCTCACCCCAACCTGAATATTCCGGCTTTTACAAGCTTTAAGGACGAAATTTCCGTTGATGTTCTTCACGGAAGTGCAAATTTGGGCTATCTCTTCCCTGCATTGTTCGTAACAATCGCCTGCGGAGCTATTTCGGGCTTCCACTCCCTTATTTCTTCGGGAACAACCTCCAAACAGCTTGACAACGAAAAGCATGCTCTTCCCATTGCCTACGGCGGTATGCTTATAGAGTGCGCCCTTGCTATTATATCCCTCTGTGCGTTAAGCTACGTTTGGGAAGATGTAAAGCTTGGCGTTGAAAACGGCGGACTTGCTTTTGTGCCTACGACCGTTTTTGCAGGCGGTATCGCAAAAATGTTAAGCACAATTCCCGGTCTTGAAAATACCTACAGTACGGCATATTCCCTTTTGGTTCTTGCTGTTTCCGTTTTCTGTCTCACATCTCTCGACACAGCCGCAAGACTGGCAAGATATATGTTTCAGGAATTTTGGCTTGACGAGGGTCAGACCTATAAGGACGTAACGGGCGTAAAGAAAATACTTGCCAATCCCTTGGCTGCTACGGCAATTTCCGTAGTTTTGGGCATCGCCTTAGGCCTTACGGGCTACGCAAAGATATGGTCCCTTTTCGGAGCCTCAAACCAGCTTTTGGCGGCTCTCGCTCTTCTTGCCGTTGCGGTATGGCTCGGCAAAGAGGGCAAGAAGAGCAAAATGCTCTTTGTGCCTATAGTATTTATGCTCATCGTCACTATAGTGGCTCTTGTTCAGGCCGTATTCTCAAACATAGGCCAAATCTCAGCCGGCACAGACGGCGTATGGCCCTATGTCAGAGCAATCTTAGCTTTCCTTCTCGTGGTTTTGGCAATAATCTTAGCCATAGAAAGCTTCCAAGCCCTTAAAAAACAAAGCAAAACAGCAAAATAACAAAGCATTATCAAAATCCTCTGAGGCTCTCTGTCCTTAGGGGATTTTTGTCTGAAAAATATGTAAATTTACCTTGCATAAATCTTAATATTTACACATTTCTTTGGGAAACGATGATTAATTCGCCGAAGCAGATTTGCCCCGTCAAAGCGGAAATAAACTTTTCACTTCAGGTTTTTTTGTTTTTTTGAACAATTTGCTTAAATGGGCTTGAAAATTTACACGGTATGTTGTATAATTTAATTATACGGATTTGAGGGCGTATGGAAAATAATGTTTTCTTTGCGTCCGAAAACGGAATTTTAAAAAACGGAGGTAAGAAATATGAAATTAGATGATTTTTCATTAAAGGGAAAGGTTTGTCTCGTAACAGGAGCGTCCTACGGTATAGGCTTCGCTATTGCTTCGGGCATGGCCGGCTGCGGTGCTACTATCGTTTTCAACGACATCAAGCAGGAGCTTGTTGACAAGGGAATTGCTGCTTACAAAGAAGCAGGCATTGACGCTCACGGCTATGTATGCAACGTATGCGACGAAGACGCTGTTCAGGCTATGGTCAAGAAGATTGAGGAAGAGGTCGGAGTTATTGACGTACTTGTAAACAACGCAGGTATCATCAAGAGAATCCCCATGATTGAAATGGCAGCTTCCGATTTCAGAGCTGTTATCGATGTTGACCTTAATGCTCCCTTTATCGTTTCAAAGGCTGTTATCCCCTCAATGATTAAGAAAGGCCACGGCAAGATCATTAACATCTGTTCAATGATGTCAGAGTTAGGCCGTGAAACTGTTTCCGCTTATGCTGCTGCTAAGGGCGGTCTTAAGATGCTTACAAGAAATATCTGTTCCGAATACGGCAAGTATAATATTCAGTGCAACGGCATCGGCCCCGGCTACATCGTAACTCCCCAGACGGCTCCTTTAAGAGAAAGACAGCCCGATGGCTCAAGACATCCTTTCGATGCTTTCATCGTAGCTAAGACTCCGGCTGAAAGATGGTTAGAACCCTCAGAGCTTGCAGGCCCCGCAGTTTTCCTTGCTTCTGAAGCTTCAAATGCTGTAAACGGCCACATTCTCTATGTTGACGGCGGTATCCTTGCTTACATCGGCAAACAGCCCGAATAATTAATTAAGAATAATACATAAAAAACCTCCCCCTTAAGATTTTTAAAGTCTCAAGGGGAGGTTTTTATTTCTTTATTGGTTTTAAGGAACCGCTGATTAATCAGCTCTGAAATGCAAGCTTTTTCTTTACCTTTCTTCCCATTTGGGAAGTAAACTCCAAAGCCGCACTGTATTTGTCGGCAACGGAAACAACATAGGATTCCTTATAGCGGGGAATACCGCTGCTTAAGGGGAACATATGGTTTATAATAGCGTCTTTTTCAATATCGTTAAGGTCTGTCAGCTCCTCGGCATTTCTGAGCGCCTCCTTGGGGTGGCGGAAAACGTGGCTTTCCGAGGTTTTGTCAGTATGCCAATCATAAAAGAATAAATCGTGAAGTATGCCTGCCCTTGCGGCGGAACGGTAATCGCAGTGTAAAAATTTTGAAATCAGGAAGCTGTAATAGGACACGTTTAAGGAATGCTGTAAACGTGAGGTTCCTGTATGCTGTTCAAACCTGTCAAGCTCCCTAACTTCACTGTTTTCCAGTAAATCCCCCACACAAGCCATATAAAGAACCGCATTGGGGTTTTCAGCCTTGCTGATGTTCACTTTTGAGCCCATAGCTTTTTTTAACATTAATTAAATACCTCTTTCCTTTTGCCAAAAGTTAGCACTAACTAATCACTGTCTGATTTCATTATAATACCCCTCATCAAATTTGTAAAGGGGTATTTTGAAAGTTTGGTAAATTCTCATATTAAATTCTGCTAATTTAATTACGCCATAGTAGAATTTAATATGGGAATATTTTTATGGAAACGATGATTAATTCGCCGAAGCAGATTTGACACTGATTTTTTTGAGTGCAAGGAAAGCATTTGAGGGCGTAGCCGGAGCCTACGCCCCCAATGCTTGATGCGGCAATCGGAAAAAGCAGTGTTAAAGATGCGAAGAGCTAATTAATCAGCGATTCCTTATATAAGCCAAATTTTTTAAAGAGTTTAACGTGAAAGTAAGAAATTTTGTACAATAAATAAAAAGTTGCATAACAAAG
>JAJQFB010000027.1 GCA_021201395.1 Clostridiales bacterium
CCGCTTCTCTGGGGCTTACAAACGTTTTCCTAATTCTAAAGTGTTAAAGACCCGAACCTTACTTTTTTATTTCTATGTGTTACCTATCTATTGTACCTCAACACCCCGTTTTTTAAAATTTGTAATAAATCTGTTGATTTATTTTGTGTTTGCATATATAATTAGTTTATGTGATTTATTTTTGGGTTTTACCGGAGCCGCTTTAAAAATGCGATACATATTAAGGGAGGAATTAATGTGAAGAAGAAAGCCGTTAGGGGAGATAGCGATATAAAAAAATATTTGCCCTATATAATTATTTTTGCCGTTGTTATGCTTATGGAGGTTTTTTTATTTAACTGGAGATTTTTTGAAAGCTTTGAATATGAGCAAACCGACCTTTATGAATTTAACTACGGTACGGGCATAAGCATTGAAGGCTCAAACCAAATAAAAATAGGAAGCGGCGACAAATATATTGAATTTACGGATATAGACACCAAAATCAACAATATTTACATAGACGTCAGAGACAACAGAAATGATACACCCGTAACCTTGGGGGACGGAAAATCCAGAAGCTTCCAGAAGGCTGCCGTTGTAATCAGTGCCACAGACGAGGCCAACGCCCAATATTACGATATGCCCGAAAGGGTCATAGCCGAGGGTGTCGAAAGAACAAAATATATAAGACTGCATACATTGGGGGAAAGCAAAAGCCTTAAAATCACCTTTAACGGCGTTGACAATCAAACTCTTACAATAAACTCCGTTACAATAAATAAGCCCGTGCCTTTCAGCTTCAGCCTTATAAGGGTTTGCTTTTTCCTTATTGTTTTTACCCTTGCTTATTTGCTGAGATTCGGTTCCGAGCTATACAATATTAAATGTAAAACGGGCAGCAATCCCCAGTTTGCCGTAACGGCGGTTTTGATAGGGGCAAGCATAATTTTAGCCGCAGGTATGATTTATTCAAATCCCACATTTATAAATACGGGCTTTTCACATCACCATCAATATGACTACCTTGCTCAGTCTTTTTTAAACGGCCATCTCTACTTAGACTATGCCGAACCGCCTCAGGCTCTTATAGATATGGAAAACCCCTATGACAAAAAGGAAAGAGACAGAGTTATGAGTGAAAACAACACGGGCTACAAGTGGGACCATGCCTATTATGACGGGAAATATTATGTATATTTCGGGGTCTTGCCCGTTCTTACCTATTATCTTCCCTCACGGGCTTTAACGGACAGTGAATTTCCCACCTATACGGGCGTACTTATAAACATTTCAGTTTTTATTATATTTTCCTTTATGCTTTTAAGAAAGATTGTCAGAAAATGGTTTAAAAATATACCCTTTGTGAATTTCCTGCTGCTCGGAGAGGTTCTTGCGGCTTCAAGCGGTATAGTCTTTGCCCTCAGAAAGGCGGATATTTACGTTATGCCCATAACAATGGGGCTTATGCTTACGGCTATGGGGCTTTACTTTTGGCTTGGTGCTTATGAAAGTAAAAAAACAAAGATTCAGATAATAAGGCTCGGGGCGGGCTCCCTCTGTATGGCTCTTGTGGCAGGGTGCAGACCTCAGCTTCTTCTCGGTTCTTTTCTCGCCCTGCCTCTGTTTTGGAAAAAAGTATTTAAGGAAAGAGAACTTTTCTCAAAAAAATCATTGGGTCAAAGTCTCGCCTTTGTTCTTCCCTATGCAGTTATAGCGGCTGCGGTTATGTGGTATAACGCCGCCCGTTTCGGCTCCGTGTTCGATTTCGGAGCAAACTATAACCTGACTACAAACGATATGACAAGAAGGGGCTTTGTTTTGGGACGTCTGCCTCTGGGCATATTCGCTTATATTTTCCAACTGCCTGTGACATATGCCAAATTCCCCTTTATTACGGGTTCAAACCTGTCAAACAGCTATATGGGCGTTACCGTTACGGAGGCTATGTTCGGGGGCATTTTTGCAGCTCAGCCCATACTGTGGCTTATACTTTTCACAAGAGCCTTAAGGGCAGAGCTTAAGGAAAAGGGAATTTATGCCTTTATAATATGCTGTATTGCCTTTACCTTTGTTATTGCCTGTGCAGATACTGAAATGGGAGGAATACTCTACAGGTATTATTTGGATTTTTCTTATTTTATGCTTGCGGCGGCGGCGGTTATAGCCTTTGTTCTCATTGAAAAACACAACACAAAACAGGTTTTCTGTGTTATAACTCTGTTGTGTTCACTGTGTATGCTGTATAACAGTATCGTTTTGATTGTTCCCGGAGATTATTCTTATGAATCGAGCAACCCCAATTTCTATTATTCCATTGCATCGGCCCTTTGCTTTTGGATGTAAGTTTACAGGCGAAAATAAAAATATTCAATAATTTAAGGCACAGCCCGAAAATAATTGCAGCTGTGTCTTTTTTGAAGGCTTTGCGGCGGCGGTTTTGCATAAAAATACTTAAATAATGAATAAATATTCAACTCGATAAATATTTTTATGATTTTTTAAAAAAATGCTTGCATATTATTAACAAGTGTTGTATAATAGACCTTAATTTCCGAAATGAAGATTTAAAGAGGTAATCGATATGATAAAAGCAGGAATTATAGGTGCAACGGGATATGCAGGGTCTGAGCTTGTGAGACTTTTATTGGGTCACCCCGAAGCCGAGATTGAAACCATAACTTCAAAGAGCTACACGGGGCAAGACTACAGGGCGGTTTATCCCAACTTTAACCATATTGATATGGTTTGCGAAGAAGAAAATATGGAAGAGCTTGCGGAAAAATGCGATGTTGTTTTTATGGCTCTGCCCCACGGCCAGGCAAGCAAAAGAGTAACCGAGGATATTCTTAAAAAGTGTAAAATAATAGATTTGGGAGCCGATTTCAGGCTTCAGGACACAGATGTTTATGAAAGCTGGTACTGTGAACACTACTCAAAGGAGATTTTGAAAGAGGCGGTTTACGGGCTCTGTGAAATAAACAGAGAAAAAATAAAGGGCAGGCGTATAGTAGGCAACCCCGGTTGCTACACTTCATGCAGCATTCTTTCACTTTATCCTCTCTTAAGGGAGGGGCTTGTTAGGGAAAATTCTGTTATAATAGACACCAAAAGCGGCGTTTCCGGTGCAGGCAGAGGCGTTTCACAGGGGAATCTTTTCTGCGAGGTAAACGAGTCTGTAAAGGCCTACAAAATAGCAAGCCACAGGCATACCCCCGAAATTGAAGAACAGCTTTCCATAGCCGCAGGCAGGCCGGTGATAATAAGCTTCACGCCCCACCTCATACCTATGAACAGGGGAATACTTGCTACCTGTTACGCAGATTTAAAGGAGAGCTTATCCTATGAGGATTTAAGGGCGGTTTACGAAAAATATTATAAGGACGAATATTTCATAAGGCTTACGGATAGGGGAGTTTTCCCTGAAACAAGATGGGTTAAAAACTCAAACTTTGCCGATATAGGCTTTACGGTTGATAAAAGAACAAACAGGGTAATAGTTATAGGGGCAATAGACAACCTCTATAAAGGAGCGGCAGGCCAGGCCGTTCAGAATATGAACATACTTTTCGGTCTTGACGAAAAAACGGGCATAGACTTTGTTCCCCCTTTCCCTGTTTAATTGTGATAGGAGAGAATCGATATGAAAATTATAAACGGAAATGTAACAACACCTAAGGGCTTTTCGGCTTCGGGGGTTCACTCAGGTCTTAAAAAGCTTAAAAAGGATATGGCGGTTATAAAAAGCGAAAAGCTCTGCCGGGCGGCAGGCTGTTTTACAACAAATATTGTTAAGGCGGCTCCCGTTATATATGATATGAAAACGGTTAAAAACCCTGTTTTGGGGGTAGTCATAAACAGCGGAAACGCCAACGCCTGTACGGGAGAGCAGGGGCTTAGGGACGCCGAAAAAACCGCTGAGATAATGGCGGAGCTTTGCGGCTGCAAGGGTGAAAACATACTTGTGGCTTCAACCGGGGTCATAGGGGTAAATATGCCTATGGACATTATAGAAGCAGGGGTTAAGGCCTGTTATAAGGGTCTCGGCTCCGATTTTGAAAGCGGAGAGGACGCCGCAGAGGCTATTATGACAACTGACACATTTAAAAAGTCTGTCTGCGTTCAAATTGAAATAGGGGGCAAAACAGTAACTTTAGCCGGTATGGCCAAAGGCTCAGGTATGATTAACCCCAATATGGCTACAATGCTCTGTTTTATAACAACAGACGCTGATATTTCCTCGGAGGTTCTTCAAAAGGCTCTTTCGGCGGCGGTTATTGACAGCTTTAATATGATAAGTGTTGACGGAGATATGTCGACAAACGATACTGTTGTTGTTTTGGCAAACGGTATGGCGGAAAATCCTGAAATAAAGGAAGATACAGAGGAATATAACAAATTTTTCGAGGCTCTTTTCCATATAAACAAGACCCTTGCGGTTAAGTGTGCGGCAGACGGAGAGGGTGCCACAAAGCTTATAGAAACTCACGTATATAATGCAAAGACTAAGAAAGACGCACGTATAATGGCCAGAAGCGTTGTAAGCTCCAACCTTTTCAAGGCGGCAATCTTCGGAAGCGATGCAAACTGGGGCAGAGCCCTCTGTGCTATGGGCTATTCGGGGGCGGACTTCGAACCCGATAAGGTTTCTCTTACCTTTGTTTCCGAAAACGGAAGCATAGACGTAATGAAAAAGGGAAAGCCCGTTGTTTTTGACGAGGATATTGCCAAAAGGGTGCTTACTGCCGAAAAGATTATTGTGGAAATAGACGCAGACTGCGGACAGTTTGAAGCCACGGCCTGGGGCTGCGACCTGACCTATGACTATGTAAAGATAAACGGAGATTACCGCTCTTAAGGAGATAAGCTATATGACAGAAAATGTATTCCGAAGGGAAATTAAAAAGGCCGCCATACTGACGGAGGCTCTTCCCTATATAAAGGAATTTAACGGCATAACCGTGGTTATAAAATACGGCGGAGCGGCTCTTGTAAACGAGGAGGTTAAAAATTCCCTTATAAAGGACATAGCCCTTATGAAATATGTAGGCTTTAAGCCCGTTCTTGTTCACGGCGGCGGCAAGGACATAAACAGAATGTTAGACAGACTGGGTATAGAATCCAAATTTAAAAACGGTTTAAGAGTAACAGATGAGGAAACAATGGACACGGTTCAGATGGTTTTGGCGGGGCGGCTTAATAAAAATTTGGCTTCCGAGCTTTGCGCCCACGGCATAAACGCCGTAGGTCTTTGCGGAAAGGACGCAAACCTCTTACAGTGCACCAAAATGCTCTCGGAGGGAGAGGACATAGGTCAGGTAGGGGAGGTAGCCGAGGTAAATACGGAGCTTATAAGAACCCTTTTGGACAGCGACTTTGTTCCCGTCATTTCCCCCATAGGGGTAGGGCTTGACGATCACAAAAGCTATAACATAAACGCCGACTATGCGGCTGTGGCCGTGGCCGGAGCCTTAAAGGCTGAAAAGCTCGTTTTTATAACCGATGTTCCCGGTCTTTTGGAGGACGTAAACGACCCTGACAGCATACTTTCCGTTATACACGCCGACGAGGTTAGGGAAATGATTGCCAACGGAACAATAAGCGGAGGAATGCTGCCTAAGATAGACTGCTGTATAGCAGGGGTCGAAGCAGGGGTTTCCCACGTCCATATTATTGACGGAAGAATAGAACACTGTCTCCTTTTGGAAATATTTACAAAAAGGGGCGTCGGAACACTTATAGAGGGGTGATATTATGATGACTATCGAAAAAGGAAAAAAATATGTTATGAATACATACAACCGCTTCCCCATAGCTTTAGACCACGGAGAGGGTATGTATGTTTACGATGAAAACGGAAAGAAATATCTTGATTTTTTAGGCGGTATAGCCGTAAACTGTTTAGGCCACAACCACCCTGTTTTGGCGGAAACAATCGCTAAGCAGGCCAAGAAGCTTATACACTGTTCCAACCTTTACTGGACGAAGCCTATGGCTGACATAGCCGAAAAGCTTGTAGGTGAGGGGGATTTTGACAGGGTCTTTTTCTGCAACTCAGGCGCCGAGGCTATAGAAGCGGCTCTTAAGCTCTGCCGTAAATTCGGTTTTAAAACAGGCCGTCAGGAAATTATAACAATGAAGCACTCTTTCCACGGCAGAACCTTCGGGGCTGTTACAGCTACAGGTCGGACCCACTATCAGGAGGGCTTCGGGGATATGGTCCCCCATATTAAATATGCCGAATTTAACAATATAGACTCCCTAAAGGCGGCAATAACCCCCGATACCTGTGCAATTTTACTTGAACCCTTACAGGGGGAGGGCGGAATACACCCGGCGGCCGTTGAATTTTTAACCGCCGCAAGAGAGCTTTGCGATGAAAATGACATAAAGCTTGTTTTTGACGAGGTTCAGTGCGGCTGCGGACGTTTGGGAACCTATTTTGCTTATCAGACTTTCGGAGTTGCTCCCGATGCTCTCTGTATGGCAAAGGGCATAGCCGGAGGGCTTCCTATGGGGGCTATGCTCGCAAAGGAGGACTTTGCGGAGAACTTTAAACCCGGTGACCACGCTTCAACTTTCGGCGGCAACCCTATGGTAACGAGCTGCGCCAATGTTGTTTATGACCTTTTAAGGGGCGGAATTTTGGAAAACGTTAAAGAAAACGGTCCTTATCTCACCGCTTCTTTAAAGAAATTGGCCGAAAAGCATTCGGCGATAACGGACGTAAGAGGCATAGGCTATATGCAGGGGGCGGAGCTTAATGCTCCCGTTTCTCCCGTAATAACCTCCGCCATAGAAAACGGACTTCTTCTTGCCAACGCAGGAACACATATAATCCGCTTTGTTCCGGCTCTTATAGCCGAAAAGGCACACATAGACGAAGCCGTAACCATTTTAGACAAGGTACTGACCGAAAACAATTTATAAAAACATAAAAACAGCAGGTTTTCTCTCAGAAAGAATAATGAACTCTCCCCTGTCAGGCAGACAGAGCAAATAACAAAAGAATTATGTATAGCACACCGGATTACGGTGTGCTGTATTTTTTTCTCAAACTGCCTTTTTGTTGTTTCAATTTAAATAAAGGCTGTAAAACCCTATCACGAATTTCACAGCCCTTTAAATTTATTGTTATTAATAGTTATTACTCTTCGGCAGCTTCCTCGGCCGGTTCAGCCGCAGACTCTTCTACAGGTTCCTCAGCCGGAGCTTCCTCTTTAACCTCTTTTTTAGCTTCTTCATTCTTGGCGTTTCTGTCGACAGCCGCCTTAATGCTTAAGCTTATCTTCTTATTTTCAAGGTCAAGCTCTGTTACCTTAGCAGTAATTTCCTGACCTATCTGAAGCTCGTCCTCAGGCTTCTCAACGTGCTTAAAAGCAATCTGTGAAATGTGTACAAGACCGTCGATACCTTCTTCAAGCTCTACAAAAGCACCGAAAGAAACCATTCTTACAACCTTGCCCGTTACAACATTGCCTACTGCATACTTTTCAGCGGCTGTGTTCCAGGGGTTAGCGTTAATGTCTTTAAGAGATAAGGAAATTTTTCCCTTTTCCTTATTGACATCAAGAATAGTAACTATAACCTTGTCGCCCTTTGAAAGAATATCGGAAACCTTTTTAACTCTGCCCCAAGACATTTCGGAAATGTGGATAAGGCCGTCTACTCCGCCTAAATCAACAAATGCACCGAATTCAACTATACAGCTTACGGTTCCCTCAACTCTTGAGCCAACCTCAAGAGAATCGAAAAGCTGCTGTTTCTTTTCTTCAATCTGCTTTGTAACAAGCTCTCTTCTGCCGGCTACAATACGTCTCTTAGGCTTGTCTGTACATTCTATAATGTTGAAGTCAAGCTCCTGACCTACAAACTTTGTAAGATCTTCAACGAATCTGTTTGAAACCTGTGAAGAAGGAACGAAAGCTCTTCCGCCTAAAATATTTACCATAAGGCCGCCCTTAACAACGTTAAGAACCTTGCCCATTACAACAGACTTGTTTTCATAAGCTTCCTTTAATGAATCATAAACCTTAGCCTTGTCGCAGTGCCTCTTTGAAAGCTCTACAATACCGTCATTGTCGTTTACTCTCTTTATATAAACTTCAATTTCGTCGCCCTCTTTTACAACGTCAGCAGGATTCATGTTTGCGTCATCGGAAAATTCACTTTTGTCGATAATTCCCTCATACTTGAACCCTAAATTAACGAATACCTCACCTTTTTCCGTTACACTGATAACAGTGCCCTTAACAACCTTGCCGCTTCTAAGGCTCAAAGGTGTGTCGTTAAGCATTTCTTCAAATGTTTTGTTTTCATCACTCATGGTTTTTATTGCCTCCTCGATTATACCGGGCGGTGTACTCGCTCCGGCTGTTATTCCTATTTTACCATTTTTATTTAAACATTTCAACTGTTTTATGTGAATTTTTTCAAATAAAAATGTGTTTTTGCAAATTTTTTCGCTTATATGATAAAGTTTTTGTGTATTCGAGCTGTTTTTATCCCCCAAAATTATCATACAGTCGGCTTTTTTTGCTATTTCAACCGCCTCTTTCTGTCTTTCGGCGGTAGCGGAGCAGATTGTATTGAAAATTTTTATGTCTGTATTTTCGGGAATTGCTTCTGAAATTTCCTCAAACAGCCCTGTGTTAAAGGTTGTCTGAACCACAAGAGAATATTTCTTCCCCGGCTCAAGACTCTTTATATCCTCCGGCTTTTCGATTATAAGAGCCGTATCTTCGCAGCAGCCGTTTATACCCACAACCTCCGGGTGAACAGGGTTTCCCACTATTATTATGCTTCTTCCCGCATTATAATTATCCCTGACAATATTATGAATTTTTTTAACATAACCGCAGGTCAGGTCGATATATTTAAAGCCCCGGTTTTCTATTTCCTCATAGACATTAGGCGGAACCCCGTGGGAGCGTATGACTATAGTCGCCCCCTCTTCGGCCTCGCTTAAATCCTCTGTTGCCTTAACACCCTTTTCCTCTAAGTCGCCTGTGACGATTTTGTTGTGTATTATAGGGCCGTAGGTATACATTTTTTCTTTTCCTATATTTCCGTAAACCGCTTCAACCGCCCTCTTGACCCCGGGGCAGAAGCCTGCGGTTTTAGCCAGCATAATCTCCATAGCCTATTCCTCTTCTTTTATATGCTTTTTTATTTCTTCCACTATATAATCCTTAACTTCTTCTATAGTCATATGGGTTGTGTCAAGCAAAACTGCGTCCTCGGCTTTCCTGAGGGGGTTATGTTCCCTGTGGCTGTCGTTGTAGTCACGCTTTTTGATGTCCTCCAAAATCTCCTCATAGGTGGTGGTTATGCCCTTAAGCTCCAGCTCTTCAAAACGTCTCTTGGCTCTTTCCTCAACCTGACCCTCCATAAATACCTTAACCTCGGCATTAGGCAAAACATTCGTTCCTATGTCTCTGCCGTCCATAATAACGCTCTGCTTAGCGGCACACTCCCTTTGAAGAGCTACAAGCTTCTCTCTTACGGCCTTATAGGTAGCTACCTTAGAAGCCCCCTCGGAAACCTCGGGGGAACGTATAAGGTCGGTAACGTCATCTCCGTTTAAAAGATACCTCTGACCCATTTTGGTAGACAGAACGGCTATATTTATATTGTCAAGTCTGCTTATAACCTGAAGCTCGTTGTTATAGTCTATGTCCTTGTCTATGCAGTAAAAGGCCACGCTTCGATACATTGCTCCTGTGTCGATATAGGTAAAGCCCAGCTCCTTAGCCACAAGCTTGGCTATTGTGCTTTTTCCCGAACCGGCAGGGCCGTCAAGGGCAACGGCCACTCTGTTTTCATCTCTTAATAAATCCGTTCTCAAAATTTTCGCTCCGTTTAAATATACATGTTTAATTTCACTCTGGGCAACTATAGCCTCCGTCAGCATAAGCACCCTTATGCACATTTTAAGGCCGCCCTTAACCTTAAGCTCCGGGTAGTCCAAAAGGCCTGCGCTTACTATGCCCAGCTCTCTTGCCGCTGCGGCAGGATAGGCTGTGTTTAAATCCTCCGTTGCGGTAAACAAAATACAAATTATATCCTCGTTTTTAAGAGAATTTTTCTCCATCATTTCCCTTAAAAGGAAGCCCGTTTCCGTAAGTATGGCTCCTCTTGTGTTTTCCTTTACGGTTGTTGCTCCTCTGACTGCTCGTGTTGACATAATCTTTCCTCTCCTTTATGAATTTATTCCCGCAAGATAACCCGTTGAAAAGGCTATTTGAAGGTTATACCCTCCCGTTAGGGCATCTGTATCTATAATTTCCCCTGCAAACAAAAGGTTATTAATAATTTTTGATTTCATTGTGGATGGGTCTATCTCCTTAACGTCTATCCCTCCGCAGGTTATAACCGCTTGATTAAAGCCCTCCGTGCCCCTTATATTAAGCTCAAAGCCCTTAAGCACCCTTATAAGCCTCTGTCTTTCCTCTCTGCTGACGGAATTAACCTGTTTGTCCTCTTTTATTCCCGTTTTTTTGACAACAACGGGAATTATGGCCTTAGGCAGAAGCTTGTCGAGGGAATTTTTAAACTCCCTGTTTTTTAATTCACCGAAATCCCTAAGTATACGCTTGTTTAAATCGCTCTCATTAAGGGCAGGCTTTAGGTCTATGTATATTTTGGGTTCCTTTTTAATTTCTTTAGTTAAATATCTGCTTGCGGAAAGTATAACCGGGCCGCTGACCCCCGTATGGGTAAAGAGAAGCTCTCCGAAAGCCTCATAAACCTTTTTCTCTCCCACATAAGCCCTTATGCCTATGTTTTTGAGGGTAAGCCCTGCCAAATCGGAACAGAAGCCGTCGGCCTTAAGTCCTACAAGAGAGGGGTATACCCTTGTAACCCTGTGACCCAAAGCAGAGGCAAAGCCGTGACCCTCTCCCTCGGAGCCTGTAGTCGGGTAGGAAAAGCCTCCCGTTGCCAAAATATAAGAATCGGCTGAAAACTCCCCCTTAGAGGTAATAAGCCCGGAAATTTCTCCGTTTTCGGCCTTAAAGCCCTTAACACGGCAGTTTAAAATAACCTTAACGCCGTTTATGCTCATAAATTTTACAAGTGCCTTTATAATATCCGAGGACTTGTCCGACTTCGGGAAAACTCTGTTTCCTCTCTCAATCTTAAGCTTAACCCCCATATTCTCTATAAGCTCCATAATGTCGCCGCTTCCGAATGAGTAAAAGGCGGAATACATAAAATAGGGGTTCGAAATTGTGTTCTTAATAAAGTTTTCGGCGTCTGAATAATTTGTCAGGTTGCACCGCCCCTTGCCCGTTATATAAAGCTTCTTCCCAAGCCTGTTGTTTTTTTCAAGGAGTATAACCTCTTTTCCCTCTCTCGCCGCAATTCCCGCCGCAAGCATACCCGAGGCTCCGCCCCCTATTACAATAACTCTTCTCATTTGTAGTTTTTATCCTCTTTTAAATTGCTCCCTTTAATTGCTCCCGTGGCAAGCTCATCGCACCTGTTGTTATAGGGGTTTGAGGCATGACCCTTTACCCAGTTGAAGGTAACCTTATGAATATCAAGAAGCTCAAGAAGCTCCTCCCAAAGGTCGATATTAAGTGCCTTGTCGGTTTTCGTCCTCATCCAGTTGTTTTTCTTCCATTTTAAAACCCAGCCCTTGTTAATTGCGTCCGCTACATACCTCGAATCGCTGTAAAGCATAATCTCACAGGGCTCCTTTAATATCTTAAGGGCCATTATAACGGCGCAAATCTCCATTCTGTTGTTTGTGGTTTTCAAAAAACCCTCCGAAAGCTCCTTCTTAAAGTCATTATACATAAGAACGGCTCCTGCTCCGCCCTTGCCCGGGTTTCCCGAACAGGCTCCGTCTGTATAGATTTTAACCTTTTTCATAGACCTTCTCCTATCCTGTGTTCAATATATTAAAATCTGCTTTATAATTAATAATATACCACATTTACGCAAAGGCTTCAAGCGGTTTTGATAATTCCACCCGTAAAAGTTTTATTTCTGTCTTTAAGCCGGATTTTCCGAAACAGCTATATCAAATGTCTTAAAGAATAATTCATTGTTATATTTACTCGTTCTTCCCATAGGAAACCCCCTTAGTGCAGTTTTGAAATGTTTTTGTTATTTCAAGTGTCTGCTCTAAGAGGATTATATCATAACCGACCGATTTTTTTATTTGTTACTTTACTGTATATTTTTTAATGAGAATCTGCTTTGCCGTTCATCAAAGTCTTAATAACGGGATTGTTTTCGGGCTTTGAAAACAGCATATACAGCCCAAAGGGGATTATAAAAAGGCTTATCCACTGGGATGTGGAAAAAATCCCAAAAACGCCCCTTTCGCTGTCTCCCCTGAAAAATTCCAAAACAAACCGCAAAACCCCGTATAAAAGGCCATACAGCCCGAAGTTTTGGAGAGGTTTTTTCAGTCTTTTTTCCGTTATAATGAGAAGCAGAAATATAATGAGGTTAAAGCCTGCTTCAATAAGCTGAACAGGCAGGTAAGCTGAGCCGTTTGGGGCGCCGAGAGAATTTGTGTACACAACGGAAAAAATACCCTCATACTCTATGCCGTAGCAGCAGCCTGCAAGAAAACAGCCTATTCTTCCGAAAAAGTGAAACAGAGGAATCCCCGGAACAAAACATTCGGCAATTTTCGTTCCGTTTATGCTGAAATAGTGTGAATAGGCTATTGCCCCTATACAGCCCCCTATAAGCCCTCCGTAGAACACGAAGCCTGCCCCCAGATAATATCTGAGAGAGGCGAAGCTTTCAAATATAATGTTTAAGTTTTCCGTATACCACTTTAAATTGGCAGTTATATACAATATTTTCGCCCCCACAGCGGCAAAAACCATTACAAAGGCGAAAAAGTAAAGCCCGTCAACCACCGGCAGCCTTTTCCTGCGGCAGTTAAAAAGGGCAAACCCCATCGAAAATATATAACCTGTTATAACCATAAGGCCGTAGGATGGATATTCCCTGCCTAAAACAAAAATATAGGGATACATAATTTATACCGAAATTCATTTACATAATTTGCCATTGTTTCTAACTGTATCGAATATACATAAAAATCAAACAGGCAAAACCTAAAAAGGTTCTGCCGCATTGATATATTTTTTCTGTTTTTATTATAGCACAATAAACAAACACAAGTCAACAGCAGACATTAAGCTTTTAAAAATTCAGCTCTCCCGTTGAAACGGCGTTTTCGTAAATGCCTATTTTGCAGCTGAGAAACTTAAGGAAACGATGATTAATTCACCGAAGCAGATTTTTTCGAGTGTGAAGAAAGCATTTGAGGGCATAGCCGGAACCTATGCCCCCAATGCGTGACGAAGCAATCGGAAAAATCGGCAGTGAAGCTGCAAAGAGCTAATTAATCAGCGGTTTCTTAATCGTCATAGTGAAAACCGCCTTTCTTATATTTTTTTGTAACTTTAATTTATCACTTAGAGTTAGCTTTAAGTCAATACCCTTTTCTGATATTTAATTAAAATTTAATATTTTAAAGAACAAATTTACAGCAAAACAGATTATAAAGCCGCAGACCGTAGGCAGGAGAAAGGCGGCTATGGTGTCCTTTATGCTGCCTGTTTCCTTTTTTATTGTCATAAGGGTTGTGGCGCAGGGGAAGTGGAAAAGGCAGAAAAGTATGGCACAGAGGGCGGTTTTTACATTCCAGCCGTTATTTACAAGGGCTTCTCCCATATCCCCTCCCCCGTACATTATTGTAATAAGAGGCAGAACAATCTCATTAGCCGGCATACCCAGTATGAAGCCTGTCAAAATACAGCCGTCAAGGCCTAAAAGCCTGCCTATAGGGTCTAAAAGGCCTGCGGTTATATTTATAAGGGGTATTCCTCCCACATATATATTTTTTAAAAGCCATATTATAACTCCGGCAGGAACCGCCGCCATAACCGCACGGCTTAAAACAAAAAGAGTTCTGTCCTTTATGCTCCTTACTATTATTTGGCCTATTCGGGGACGTCTGTAGGGAGGAAGCTCCAAAACAAAGGAGGATTTTTCACCCCTCATAAGAAGCCTTGTTACAAAAAGGGTAACAACCGTTCCCAAAATAAGAGCCGCTAAAACGCTTAAGGCGGAAACAAGGCTTGTAAGCCCTCCGGCTAAAAAAACATAACCGACAGCATAATTATAAGGGGGAAGCGGCCGTTGCAGGGCATAAAGACGTTTGTCAAAATTGCCGCCCGTCTTTCTCTCGGCGACTCTATAATTCTTGAGGAAATAACCCCTGCCGCATTGCAGCCTATGCCCATACACATACAGAGAGCCTGTTTTCCGTTTGTCCCGGCAAGCTTGAAAAACCTGTCAAGGTTAAAGGCTATTCTGGGCAGGAAACCTAAGTCCTCCAAAAATGTAAAAAGGGGAAAGAAAATTGCCATAGGCGGCAGCATAACCGCAACAATTTCGCCTACTGTGTCAAATATGCCGTATACACAAAGATCCTTTATTTTGCCGTTTACCTGTAAAAGACTTAAAAGGTAAAAAAGCCTTTCCTCTAAAAAGCCGAAAAACCGGTTAAGAGCCGCCGAGGGGTAATTCGCCCCTATCACGGTTATCCACAGCATAAGGGCAAACACAAGCAAAATTACGGGTATGCCGAATTTATCGCTTAAGACTATATTGTCAATTTTTCTGTCGAAATATTCAAAGGCTTTCTTTTCCGCCTTTACATATTTTTCGCAAAGCTCCCTTGAGCGGCGGTTATAATAGTCCGTTTCTTTTAGGTCTGTTGTCCGACGGGGCTTTACTCCGCTGTAAAATACCTCCTCAAGCTCATTTAAGCCCTCTTTTCTGCCTGCCGCCATAGGTATAACCTTAACTTCAAGCTCCCTTGAAAGCCCCTCCGTGTCTATTGTTATGCCCTTTTTGGCGGCCTCGTCCATCATATTTACACAGATAACCGCTTCCCCGTTATGTCTGTAATTTGAAGAGCAAGTATAAGGTTCCGTTCCAAACAGGTTCCGTCGGTAATAATAACCGTAAGCTCCGCTCCGCCCTTTTTCAAAAATTCCACGGCATTTTCCTCATCGGGAGATTTTGCCTTAAGGGAATACATACCCGGCAGGTCAACTATTTTGAAGTCTTTAAAATAGCCCTCTGCGGAGCCTACCGTTTTTCCGCTCCAGTTGCCCGTGTGCTGTTTAAGCCCCGTCAGAAGGTTGAAAACCGTGCTTTTGCCTGTGTTCGGGTTTCCGCAAAGGGCTATGACCCTTTCACACACCTAATATTCCTCCCTGAATTTTATGAAAATGTTGTCGGCATCCTCTTTCCTGAGGGCCATAACGGAGCCCTTTATAAAATAGGCCACGGGGTCTCCGGTCGGGCTTTTGTGAAGAGCCATAACCTCCGCGTCCTTTGTAAAGCCCAGCTCCATAAGTCTGTCTCTGTTTTTGAAGTCCCCCGAAACAGCCGATATAACTCCCCTTGCTCCCATGGGAATACAGGTCAGGGGCAAAGTATTAATCATAAAAAAGCACCTCCCAAAAAGCGTTTTGCTTCGGAAGCCTCAGGGAAGAGGCCCCCTACACTTAAATTATATAACCGCGCTTTGGGATTGGTGCCTGTCGCTGTTTTATTTTTAAGGAAACGATGATTAATTCGCCGAAGCAGATTTGTCGCAGATTTTTTCGAGTGTGAGGAAAGCATTTGAGGGCATAGTCGGAGCCTATGCCCCCAATGCGTGACGAAGCAACCGGAAAAATCTGCGGCGAAGATGCGAAGAGCTAATTAATCAGCGATTCCTTAAATTACAAGGAAAGAAAAGCTATTTTAAAATTTCTTTAACCCGTACTTGAACACATCGAAAATTTTTGGTATAATTATATTAACAAAAAGACTATTAAAAAAAGAGGTGATATTTTATGCCTACATTGTGCTTGTTTCACGGCATAAAAATAACAATGAACTGGGACGACCACAATCCTCCGCATTTTCACGCAGCCTATGGAGATTACAGAGCAATAATACTCATACAGGAAGGAATTGTTTCCGCAGGTTATCTCCCTAAAAGTCAATTAAAATATACCCTTGCTTGGGCGGATACACACAAAGACGAGCTTATGCAGAATTGGGAGCTTGCCAAAGAACTCAAACCTTTAAATAAAATTAATTCGGAAATTTAATCGGAATTTCGTTTCAGTAATTTTATTTTATAAAAAAACGAATTTCCGGGAGGTGAAACAAATGGAAAATAAATTAAACTCAAGCCTTTTTTACCCCGAAGTTTATCAAGCTGTAGCAGGAGAAGATTATATCGTTTACGCCTACGTAAATGACGGTTCAATGCGTAAGGTGGATGTTAAACCTTTCATAGAAAAAGGAGGCGTTTTCAAGCCTTTACGAGACAAGACTGTTTTTACATCGGCCTTAACCGTCATAGGCTATACAATAGCATGGGACTTAATCGGAAACCGCAACGAATATAAATGTATAGATATAGACCCATTCTATGTTTATAACAGTCCTATCGTAGATGATATACCATAGAAAAAAATAAGAAAACAAGCATTTTTTATGGAAATTATAGCAAGCATTTTATTATTAATTGCAGTTGTTGCGTACTTTACAGGACACTTGGGCGGCGTAAATAAAAGGATAGATAATTACCCCGTGTTTAAGGTTGATGATGCAAAAATGGCCGGGGACTATAAAGCTTCCCCCACCAAAAACAAATTAATATGATAAACGGAAAATACGATATAACCCCCTACAGCCAAATGACACAGGCTCAAAGGGAATGGTACGACATAAAGGAAAGGGCAGACCTTAACCCTCACTCCACTGCTGAAATCAGAGCGAAGCAGAATAAATAATCCATAACAAAATAAACAACTGTTTAAAGCGGTATACAGACTATAATCTTGATACCGCTTTTTATTTACAGTGTAACTGAAAGAATTTATAACGCAGCTTATCAGTTTGTAATATAAAGGCTTATTTCTTGCTGTTTTTCTTTGCTTCCTTTGCGGCTTTGGCTTCTGCCTTTGCCTTTTCTTTTTTGTCCTTCTGTTTCTGCTTCATTTCCTGAGGAGTTTTAAGCCCGGCTATGGAAACTATATAAAGCCCTGCAAGCTCCGCCTTTACAGTCTTTTTTTCGGGAATAGCGTTATAGACGTTTTTTTCCGTTATTAAAGTCATAATCTGAGGGCCTATTTTGGCCTGAACAAAATACATCTTCATATGCCTGCCCATTTTGGGAATCTGATCCATAACAACCTTGGGAAGATTTACGTTCCCCGGCTTGTCGTGTTTTTTGCTTATGACGTAGATTGTGGCGGACTGCTTCATTTTGCTGATTTGGGTCTGCTGCGTGTCGTATTTTTTCGTTGCCCAGCGGCTTAAGAAATATAACCCGGCAACAGCCGCCGCAAGTATAACCACAATAATAAGGGTTATGTCCAAACCGGAAAGATGAAAACCGGAGGAAGCCGCCACCGTAGTCGTTTCCGCCGCCGCTTCCGCAAGGTTAGTTAAAAAAGCTGTTAAAAATGACATTTGTAATATCTCCTTTTAAAAAATTGTTGATAATATGCTTACGGCGCCGCTCTTTATAATAGGTTCGCCGTGTTCTTTTAAATATGCGGCAAAAATCACAGTTGAAGTTGTTTTTTCGCCGTATTCTCCCAAAAGCGTTTCTATGTTGTCAAAACCTATCTCAGAAGAAGGCTTTTTCCTCTGTAATATAAGGCAGTATGAACCGCTTAGCTTATAAAGGGAGCTTTCGCCGTTAAAATCGGAAGCAATCCTCTTTGACCCCTCGGAAGCCGAATCCATAGAATCAAAAGAATAAACGGAAATTTTGGAGCTTGAGGGGGACAGGTTCTCCTGGGGCATCTCCCTTATGTCCATATAATCTCCCGTTTTAAATTTTCCGAAAGACTTGCTCTCCGGCATAAAGTCAAAGCCGCTTTTAAGATTCGCGGAATTGTCAACCTTTGAAATAATTATCATAATACCGTCGTCCTTCGGTATGGCTTCTATCATAAGAGGAGTATTCTCCGGTCTGAAATTACAGCTTTCCTCCGCTTCGTCAAGCATCTCCTTAAAAAGACGCCTTGTTTTTTCAGACTCATATGTAAGCTCCTTAATATTAATATTTCTCAGCTTAAGGTCTTTCAGAGAAAGAGTAAACTTAATCTGGCTGTCGCTTATTTTCTCCATCTTCAAATTATATCACATCCTTATTTCAGATATTATTTTATACCCTATTTATAGTATAAAGTTTTTTTCTCGGATTGTAAAGTGGATATTTTATATAATTTTAAAAAAATTTCGAAAAAGCTCTGAGAGGTATGTAAAAATTGCTCATTTAAGGGCTAAAATACAATGTAAATTATTAAATTTTTAATATATTTATTAAAATTTGAACAATCAGTCTTGACAATCGGCTTATTAAATAATAAAATAAAATATGGAGCAAATATAAAGACATTTTAGGAAATTATGAAAATTTTATTTTATTTTTTCGGTTTGTTTCCTTCATAAAAAAGTAAATTCCTATTTTATATATGAAAATACATGCGGAGGTAAAAAATGAGCAACCCTAAGGTACGTTCGCTGGGCAGACGCGGCGGACAGAAAACAAGCGATGAAAACGGCGAAGTTAAGAAGAAAGGCTCCTACAGCTATCAGGTTGACGATGAAACAAGGGATATTGTGAAGAGTCTTTTTGAGGAATATGCTTCTGACGACGGAAAGAATTTCTATTCCGGAAACAGAGACGAAAGGGCCGAAAAGGAACATGAGGATTTTATTAACGAAGTTGACAGACAGCTTGACGCCGGTGAACGGTCAGAGGCCGAAGCCGATTTCGAGGAGGAGGCTGCTGTGAGCCCTCTCAGGTCGAAGGTTAAGGCGGTAAAGGCCGAAGAACCTAAACAGGAAGAAGCGGAAGCCCCCGAAAAGGAAGAGGCCGAAACCGAAGCCCCCGAAAAGGAGGCAGCCGAAGCCGAAACAGCGGCGGCGGCGGAACCGGCAAAGCCCAAAAATAAATCCACAAAAATAAGGGAGAAAAGGGTAAGCTCTTTCAGAACCCCTAAAACGGCGGAAGCTTCCGATGAAACCCCCGAAACCGAAAAGGCGGCAGAGGAAAAGGACGAAACTAAAGCCGACAAAAAAATTAAAGCTAAAACAAAAAAAAGAAAGGCGGCAGGTAAAATGAATAAGAAACCAAACTCAAAAAATGAAGAATTTTATGATGAATACGATGACGGGTATGAGGAATATGATGAATATGAAGATGAGTACGACGACGAATATGAGGACGAGTACGAAGATGGCGATGAATTTGACGACGAATATGAGGAGCCTAAGCGTTCCGGCGGCGGAGTTGAATTTTCTCTTAAGATAGTTTCTCTTACCATAGTTTTGGTTATTGTTCTTCTCATAATGACCGCTCTGTTTATCAACAACAGAAGCTTAAGCCGTGAGCTTCAGGAAAAAACAGCCCAGTACGATGAGCTTGTTGTTCAGTATACCACGGATCTTGAACAGCTTAACGCAACAATAGACGGCCTTAAAAATCCTCAGAGTGAAACAACTGAAACAACCGTAACAGCCGATTCCGACGCTTCGGCAGAGAGCAGTGATGGCAGCGATAGCGATTCCGACAGCAGCAGCGGAAGCGAAAACTACTATGTGGTTCAGTCCGGCGACACTTTGTCAAAAATCGCCGCAAGCGAGCTGGGAAGCTCAAGCCTTTACTACTTAATTCAGGAAGCCAACGATATGGGTTCAAGCACAAACCTTTCCGTCGGCGACAGACTTATAATCCCCGATGTTGAGTAAAAAAATGTAAAATACAGAATATAAAATATAAAAGAGCTGTGAAAAATTGAGCTTTCAGTCTTCACAGCTCTGTTTTTTTGCCGTTTGACACAGAGACCGCCGATTTATCCTCAGAAGTCCTGCTGCCAAAAATATTTGAGAATTTGAGCTATGCTTCGGTTTCCGAAAGCGGAATAGCCGCCTTGCCAGTGAGAGGGCAGAAGCCGCCTGTAGAAATCCGTTCCGAAGCGTCTGTCCAAAAGGAGAATTACTCCTCTGTCTTTATCCGTTCTTATTACCCTGCCCCCTGCCTGAGCCGCCTTTATCATTCCCGGGTAGGCGTAGGCGTAGGCAAAGCCGTCCTTGCCCTCACCGTCAAAATATTCTTTTATGACATTTTGTTTAACCGCCACCTTAGGCAGCCCCACCCCCACAATGGCACAGCCTATGAGCCTGCTGCCCTTAAGGTCTATGCCCTCGGAGAAAACACCGCCTAAAACACAGAAGCCCGTTACCGCCGTGTCCTCTTTAAAGCCTGAAAGAAAATCGGCTCTGTCCTCCTCGGTAAAGCCTTTTTCTTGAATAACGGTATCTTCGGCTCCGTATTTTTCCGTATATGCCTCATAGACCCTTTCCATATATTCATAGGAGGGAAAAAAACAAATATAATTGCCCTGCTTAGCACTTTTAAGGGTAAAAATTCTCTCGGCTATGGGGGCATAGCTTTTTTCTCTGTCACGGTAGAGGGTGGAAAGAGAGGTATCTGTTATAACACAGAGATTTTCTCTCGGAAAGGGAGAGGGTATTTCTATTTTGTTGTCGCTGCTGCCGCCGCCTAAAACGCTTATAAAATAGTCCATAGGCTTAAAGGTGGCCGTAAAGAAAACAATGCTTTTAAAGTTTTCCTCAAGCTCCCTTAAAATTTCCGAAGCATCACGGCAGAAAACGGTTTTTTTAAGCTCTTTCCCCCAATTCTCCTTTATAATTACAAAATGCTTATCGAAAAAGTCGTCCGCTTTTACATAGTCCATAGCCTTGAAATAGAAGTCCAAAACAAGGTCATAGGCCGAGCTTGCCTCGTTTCTTACAAGCCATCTGTCCGCCGCCTGTATAAAGTCGCTTAAAAGATATATAAAATCCCTGTCACGCTGCTTTGAAACAAGCTCCCTGTCCATATCCCCCTTTTCCCTCAAAAGATAGCTGTTTATCTTGTTAAGACAAGAAACAACCTTGGAGCTGCTTCCTTTAAGAGCCCTTTTTACCGCCAAAACCTCAGACTTGTAAATTTCTGCCGAATACATTTCTCTTGAACGTGAGGGCAGGTTATGGGCTTCGTCTATAAGGGCTGTATATTCCTCGTTTCTGTCCTCTTCAAAAAAACGGCAGAGCCTTGCGCTTGGGTCAAAGGCATAGTTATAGTCGCAGATTATAAAATGGGCGAAAAGGCTTACATCAAGGGCAAGTTCAAAGGGGCAGACCCGGTATTTTTCGGCATATTTTCTTACAGTATCTCCCCTTATAACCGTTTCATTTGTAATAAGCTCCCACAGAGCCTCGTTTACCCTGTCGAAATGCCCCCTTGCATAGGGACACTTTACGGGGTTGCAGCTTACCTCCGAATTAAGACAGATTTTTTCCTTTGCCGTCAGGGTAACGGAAAGTATAAAAAGCCCCTTTTCCTCCATAAAGGAAAGTGCATTTTCCGCCAAAGCCTTTATTGTATTTTTTGATGTAAGATAAAAAATTCTTTTGGGTCTGTCTCCCTTTTTAGCCATATATTTTAGGGTGGGAAATATTGTCCCCACTGTTTTTCCTATGCCCGTAGGGGCGGAAGCAAACATTTTTTTCCCTGAAACAAGGGTTTTGTAAACCGCCTCGGAAAGCTCCCTCTGGCCTTTTCTGAATTTATCATAGGGAAAGGCAAGAGCTTCGAGGGTTAAATCTCTTTTGGCTGTCAGCCTTTCGTTTAGCTCTATCCACTTGTAATAGCCCTCCAAAACAGTGTAAAAATACTCCTTAAGCTCGGAAAAACCGAAGCTGTAGACAAGGCTCTTTTCCTCCCCTTTAAGGCCGCAGTAGGTTAAGTAAATTTCAAAGCTTTCCACTTCCCTGTTTTTTCCGTACATATAGGCGTATATTTTGGGCTGAGCCAAATGCTTCGCTGTAAGAGGTTCCTCTATGTCCTCGAGATTTACTGTTGTTGACTTTATTTCCTCTATTACTGCTTTTCCCTCTGTTCTTACAAGGCCGTCTATCCTGCCCATAAGCCTAAAGTCACAGCCTTCATAGGAAAAGTCTGTTTTTACAGTTATTTCACTCTCATATATAAAGCCCTTTTCCGCCGCCGCCTTTGTATGGCGTTTTTGGAGCTTTTGGTGGAGTCTTGTTCCCTGAACCGCCCTGTTTCGGCTTGTGAAACGTGAATCTATGGAGCCGCTTCTTACAGTCATTTCAAACATATCCCCAACAGACAAATAAATCATAAAAACACCCCGAAAAACAAGAGGGACTCTCCGGCAAAACCGAATTATCCCTCTGTATAATTTTAGTTATTTGTTGTATTCGTCCTCGTCATCATCATCATAATATTCTTCTTCGTCCTCGTCGTAATATTCATCATCTTCTTCATATTCTTCATCATCATAATCGTCATAGTATTCATCGTCATAGTCGTCGCCGTATTCATATTCTTCATCATCGTATTCGTCCTCGTCCTCATACTCCTCATCGTCATAATCGTTATATTTGTCGTGATGTCCGCCGTGTTCATAATAATATAACTCTCGGCGGAGCCTTTCCTTTTCCGCTTCCCTTGCGGCTTCCTTGGCGGCCTCTGCTTCCGCTTCGAGTCTTGCGTCCTTTCTTGCCTTTATAAACAGAGCAATAAATGCAATTATTATAAGCAGAGCCACAAGACCGAAAACAGAGAGAACGATTATTGAAAATACTGTGTCCTCATTAAGCTCGAAGTAAGAGCCGGAACCCGTTTCCTCTTCCGTTATCTCAGGAGCTTCCGACGCCGTAAAGCTGTATTCCGCCACGGCTACGGGAGAGATAAGATTATAGGCATTTGAAAGGACATTCAGAATATCCCCTTGTGTTGCTTCCGCCTTACAAAGAAGAGAGTCTCCGCTGAAACTTACAAGGTCGCAGCTTATAGCCAAAGCTACACTGTTGTCATATTCATCCTGATTGTCGTTAATATTGTAAAGCCCCAAATAATAATCCGTATTTTCGGGATAGTAGTTATGCTTTATAAGGTTTAAAAGTGTGCCGCAGGTTGAAAGAAGCTGGCCGTTTGTAAGATTTCCGTCCTTTTCTATATTAAGAGAGGAAAGAAGCTCGTCTGCGTCTTTCTTAAGCATATTTGAAAGAATATCCATATATTCCGTTACGCTTAAGCTTCCGTCTATATCCAAATTATCGGCTGACATAAAGCCCCTTGTCAAAAATTCCGTCATTCTCTGTTTTTTGGCCTCTCCGTAATATTCAAGGGCGAAATAAGAGGTTGTTACGTCCTGTATGGAATAGCTTCCCGGCTCCGTTGCCGCAAAAAGCAGAACCTTATTGTTTCCGTCATACTTACCCCCTACATTTTCAACGCTTGAGGCCGTTGTCAAATAGCAGGCAGGCATATTGTCGGCGGAGAAGAAGCCGAAATATACGGGAGCCGGAAGCTCATATATTTCCGCTCCGTTTTCGTCTGTAAATGAAATGGAATATCCCTTTGATTCCTCCGAAAAAGTAATTGTAAAGCTTCCGTATTTATCAAGTATTGTTTCAAGGTCGTCTGTTTCCGCCTGAACAATGTGGAGGTTGTCCCCTATAAGTAGGGTCAGCCTGTCCATATCAGTAAGCTCTTCCAAAATATCCTCTTCTATGACAATATTTATGGGTGCGTCAAAGTCAAAGCCCGATATATCGGCTCTGGCCGTAGGCAGGACGTCCCTCAAAAGACCTATGTTTGCGTCTCTGAAAAGCCCTACCATCTCGTCTGAAAAGCTCTTGACCTCTGAATTAAGCCCCGAAAGAGCCTCAGCATTTACAGTCGCCGTATTTGTGCCGCCCTCTTGGGCATAGTAAGCCCTGTGGCAGTAGGCGGAGGATGCAAATTCTATATACTTTGCTATAACCTCCCTTGACTCGTCGGAAGGCTCCGGATAATCGGCTATAATATCGTTTATCTTCTGTATATACTGGTCTTTGTCGTTTAGCCTTGCAAGCTCCGTATAGTCGATTGAGCTTTCAATGGCGTTTCCGTTGTCGACCTCGTCAAGATCCCTCTCCTCGTGGGTAGCTACTGCCTCGGCCGAGTCGGAGGTTGCTGTTCCCCATGAAAGACCGCTGTAGTTATCGGGATTTCCGTCCCCGTCGTAAAAGAGAATATCCACAAGTTTGGCCGTATATTCCGAATTTATGAAGTAGCCGCTGTCCCCTGAACGCAAGCCCCCGGGCAGGGTAGCCATTGTAAGGCTTTCCGAAGTCAAAACAGGGAAGAAAGGCGTATATCTTAATGCGTCCGTAACAGTCATATTTGTTTTGACATAGGTTAAAAAGGTTTCAACATAGCTGTTTATGTTTGTTAAAATAGCCTCTGTAGAGAGAGCCTGTTCAAAGAGAGCATCTAAGAAAAGCTGCTGAACCTGTACTCTGTCTACGTCCCCGTTTGTATACTGTCTGTAGCGGACAAGACCCATAGCCTGATAGCCGTTTAGGGTTTGGAGGCCTGCCTTAAGGTCTATATATAAATCCTGGGTGGCATCTGTATAATACATATTCGTGGGGACGTCTACGGTAATTCCGCCGATGTCGTCCACGATTTTCTGGAAAGCTTCAACATTAATTGTTATATAATAGGAAATTTGAGGTATGCCCAGCATCTCCTCAAGCTCCTCCGTAATATATTTGTCGCCGTCCTCTCCGCCCCATGAGTGAACGGCATTTATTTTCATAGTCTTGGGGGCATAGTGACCCTCGCTTTTCATCTCGTTGAAGAGGTTGTCGCTTAGGGTAACATAGGTATCTCTCGGTATTGAAAGAGCCGTTATCTTTCTTGTGTTTTTGTCAAAGCAGGCCACAATAATAACATCGGACAGAGCCTCGTCCTGGTCTACACCGTATATGCCGAAGAAAGTTTTGTCGGGTATGTTTCCGAAAATACTGGCCTCCACAAGCTGCTCCTCGGCTTTTTCCGCCTCTGTTTTGCTTGCCTCGTCAGCCGCTGCTTCAACATCGTCTTTAGCCTGTTGGAGGGCTAATTCCTGCTCGCTGGCTACAATTTCCCTGTTTTGGTCTATTTTGGACTTCATATACAGGCCGAACCAAACGCCCATACCTATAATATAAACCAAAAGTATAACAAGAACTATAGACACAAACTTGACGGAGTTTTTAACCCCGGAGCTTTTCTTTGCTTTTGCTTTCTTCCCCTTTTTTTCAAAGTGGGCACTGCTTTTACCTCTCATTTTTATTCTCCTACATGATAATTAATGTTTAATATTCATTTCCTGTAGAATTTTGTTTAAAGTTACTTAAGCCAAATTACAGTATAACAAAAAAAATCCCGATTTACAAGCCCCATTCCCGATAAAATTAATTAAAAATTTAAAAAATTCGGTTTTTCGGGGTAATTCTTCTCTTTCCTATACTTTATTATCTAACCGATTGACCATTTTAAACGAAAGAAACATTTCCTATTCATATGTATTTTGGCAGTATTTAAGGCAAAGACAAGGCTTGATTGTTAATTCTTTCAAAAAATAAATAAAATAAATTAAAAAAATAGTAAAAATTGCTTGAAAGACTTCAAAAAAGTGGTATAATTAAAGTGCGGGATATTTTATCTGAAAATAAGTTTATAAAAAGAAAGGAGTTTTATAAAAATGAGTTTTTTGGAAACAACAAAGGCCAGAGCAAAGGCTGACCTCAGGACTATAGTTCTTCCCGAAACAAATGACGTAAGAACAATCGAAGCTGCCGACAAGGCTATTGCAGAGGGTATCGCCAATATTATCCTCGTCGGAAGCAAGGCTGAAATCGAGGGTATCGCAAAGGATTACCCCAACGCTTTAAAAGCAGCTATTATCGACCCCGAAAGCTATGAGAAATTTGATGAAATGGTTAATCTCTTAGTTGAGCTCAGAAAGGCTAAGGGTATGACAGAGGAAAAGGCTGCGGCCGCTTTAAAGGGCGACTACCTTACTTTCGGCGTTGTTCTTGTTAAAATGGGTATTGCAGACGGTATGGTTTCAGGTGCCTGCCACGCTACCGCCGACGTTCTCCGCCCCGCTTTACAGATTATTAAGGCTAAGCCCGGCGTTTCTACCGTTTCTTCTTTCTTCGTTATGGTTGTTCCCAACTGCGATTTAGGCGAAAAGGGTACTTTCGTATTCTCAGACTGCGGTCTTTCCCAGAACCCCACAAGCGAAGAGCTTGCGGCTATTGCCTGCTCGGCGGCTGATTCTTTCAAGCTTTTGGTTCAGGCTGAGCCTAAGGTTGCTATGCTTTCACACTCTACAAAGGGTTCCGCTAAGCACGCCGACATCGACAAGGTAACGGCCGCTGCGGCTATTGCAAAAGAGCTTCGCCCCGACATTCTTCTTGACGGCGAGCTTCAGGCCGACGCAGCTATGGTTCCCTCGGTAGGCTCTTCAAAGGCACCCGGTTCACCCGTTGCAGGTCAGGCAAACGTTCTGGTATTCCCCGACCTTGACGCCGGAAACATTGGCTATAAGCTTGTTCAGAGACTTGCCAAAGCCGAAGCCTACGGCCCCGCTACACAGGGTCTCGCTAAGCCCGTAAACGACTTGTCAAGAGGCTGTTCCGCCGATGACATAGTAGGCGTTATAGCAATTACCTGCGTTCAGGCTCAGGCAAACGGCTGATAACCGATTAAATCGGAAAAAATAAAAATAAGGAGAAGTAAAAATATGAAAATTCTTGTGTTAAACTGCGGAAGCTCATCACTTAAATATCAGCTTATCGATATGGACACAACAGACGTTTTGGCTGTGGGTCTTTGTGAAAGAATAGGCATTGACGGAAGATTAAAGCACGAACCCGAGGGCAAGCCCGAATATGTAAGCGAGTCACCCTTACCCGACCACGATGTAGCCGTTAAGGCCGTTATGGACGCTCTTTTGGATAAAGACCACGGCGTTATTGCCGATATTTCCGAAATCGGCGGCGTAGGCCACAGAGTAGTCCACGGCGGCGAAAGCTTTTCTGAATCCGTTATAATCACTCCCGAAGTTAAGGCGGCTATAGAGGATTGCTGCAGTCTTGCGCCTTTACATAACCCGGCTAACTTAATAGGTATCAATGCCTGCGAAAAGCTTATGCCCGGTGTTCCCCAGGTTGCTGTTTTCGATACTGCTTTTCATCAGACTATGCCGGCAAAGGCTTATATGTATGCTCTCCCCTATGAATTATATGAGAAGCATAAAATCCGCCGCTACGGCTTCCACGGAACCAGCCACAAATATGTTTCCCTTAAGTGTGCGGAGCTTATGGGAAAGGCTCCCGAAGATGTTAAAATCATAACCTGCCATTTGGGAAACGGCGGCTCTTTGGCGGCTGTTGACAAGGGCAAGGTTGTTGACACGACTATGGGTCTTACCCCTCTTGCAGGTATCATAATGGGAACGAGATGCGGCGATATTGACCCGGCTATCGTTAAATTCCTTATGGACGCAGAAAACCTTTCCGCAGCAGAGGTTGACAGCCTTATGAACAAGCAGTCAGGCGTTTTGGGTCTTTCCGGTGTATCCTCAGACTTCCGCGATTTAGGGGACGCTGCTGAAAAGGGCAACAAGAGAGCCCGGATTGCTCTTGATGCTTTCCACTACAGAGTAGCTAAGTTTATAGGCGAATACCTTGTAGCTTTAAACGGTGCAGACGCTATAGTTTTTACAGCCGGCTTAGGCGAAAACTCAGGCTCCAGCCGTCAGGCTATCTGCGACTATCTTACATTCTTAGGCATTAAGCTTGACCCTGAGAAGAACTCTCAGAGAGGAAAGGCTCAGTGTATCTCAACAGAGGATTCACCCATAAAGGTTTATGTAATCCCCACAAATGAAGAACTTATGATAGCCCAGGACACAAACAAGCTTATAAACGGCTGATAAACATCAGTACAGAGCTTAAAATTTAAATAAATACAGGGAACGCTTTGCAAAAATAAGAGCGTTCCCTTTTTAGAAAAAAGGACTTATTCTTTAGGGTAAATTTTAAAAAATTTGTATAATCTGTTGCAATCTATTTCAGAATTTGGTATAATAAACTTAAATATTGTACATATAAAACTATGGAGGTGCATTTAACTATGTCATTAGGAAATATTATTGTCGGTCAGTCAGGCGGCCCTACTTCTGTTATTAACTCAAGTCTTGCCGGAGTTTTTAAAACCGCTCTCGATATGAATCAGGGTAAGGTTTACGGTATGTTAAACGGTATTGACGGCCTGCTTCATGGTCAGTATATCGATATGACCGAAAGAATCAAAAACGATCTCGACGTTGAGCTCTTAAAGAGAACTCCCTCGTCTTTCTTGGGCTCCTGCCGCAGGAAGGTTAAACCGGAGGACTATGACGATGTATTTAAGATTTTAAACGAGCTTGAAATAGGTGCTTTCTTCTATATCGGCGGAAACGACTCTATGGACACAATCAAGCAGCTTTCCGCATACGGAAACAAGATAGGTTCTCCTATCCGCTTTATGGGTGTTCCCAAAACAATCGACAACGACTTAGCAGTAACAGACCATACTCCCGGCTACGGCTCCGCAGCTAAATACATCGGTTCAACCTTAAAAGAGGTTATCCGCGACGGTCTTGTTTACAGCCACGCTACAGTTTCCGTTGTTGAAATTATGGGCAGAGACGCAGGCTGGCTCACACTTGCGGCTTCACTTGCCAAAGGAGAGGACTGCGAGGGCGTAGACCTTATCTATCTTCCCGAGGTTCCCTTCGATTTGGACAAGTTTGTAGCAAAGGTTAAAGAGCTTCACGAAAAGAAAGGCTCTCTCGTTATAGCTGTTTCAGAGGGTATCCACACGGCGGACGGAAAGTACGTTTGTGAAATGAGCGCCTCAGACAGAATGGTTGACTCTTTCGGCCACGTTGCTTTAAGCGGAACCGCTTCCTATCTTTCAAACCTTCTTGCAGGAGAACTCGGCTGTAAGACAAGAGCTATCGAGTTTTCAACAATGCAGAGATGTGCTAACCATATAGCTTCCCTTACAGACATAAACGAAGCCTATGCGGCAGGGGCTATGGCTGTTGAGGCTGCGGCTAAGGGCGAAACAGGCAAGGTTGTTATATTTAAGAGAGTTTCAACAGAGCCCTACATTATGACAACGGAAACCTATGATGTAAACGCTATTGCAAACGAGGTTAAGAATGTTCCCTTAGAGTGGATCATCAACGACGGAACAGGTATCTCAGACGAAGCCGTTAAATATCTCCGTCCCCTTATTGCCGGCGAGCTTCAGCCCATTATGGTAAACGGTCTGCCCAGACACATTACCGTTAAAGACTGCTGATAAATTTCCGAAAACGGAAAAATGCAAAAATAACAAAAATAATCCCCGAAGCCTGAAAAATCAAGGGCTTCGGGGTTTTATTATATTGCCGTACATTTCTATACTTCAAATTTGTTTTCCAAATTGTTCTCCCTCAAAAAGGCGGCGTATTCCTTTACAAGGGTAGGATAGGCTTTATAAAATTCGTTGTAATCCGTTTTGTCTATAAGCTCGTCTATGCTTGTTGCCTCCGTAAATTCCTCAAGAGTTAAATGGGGCAGCTTAAACAGATCTATAAGCTCTGCGGTTCTGTTGTCGTGGGTTATCCACAAAGCCGGAATACCGTTTCTTAAAGCCATCATATTTCCGTGGAAACGGCTTCCGAAAGAGAAAGTAAAGCCTCCGTTTTTCAAAAAATCGGTCCACTCTTCCAAATCAAAGAACATATGAGCCTTTTTCTTCATAAATTTTTTAAGTCTGCTCTGTTCAGGGGAAATTCCCGGATAACGCATATAATATGTCTTTTCGTCAACCTCTCCCTCATCTGCGAGAAGCTCCGGCAGCTCCGTCATCATCTGCATAATCCATTCACCGTTGTTCTTAATACCGAATTCGAGAAGCTTTGACTCTTCGGTTCTTTTCGCCGTAACATTAAAAACAAGCTTTTCGGCTGTAGGCTTCGGCAGCTTTTTATATTCGGTTCCGAAGTAGTTGTAAATCGTGGGACAGCCTATTATCCTGTAATTTTTTATGCCCATAATTTCAAGACAGTCCGCCGTAAATTCGCCTCTTACGCCCAAAGAAACACACCTGTCGGCGGCCATTCTGAAAAAGTTTATCTTTTCTTCGCTCAGGGCGGAAACAAGCTTTCTGGGGGTATTGTTGGGGTAATAGGCCTGAGAACCGAGTCCCACCATAGTTATGGGGCAGTCTGTTCCCTCATAGGCCCCTGCCATATCCCTTATAAAGCTGTCGTCGTTTGCTATAATAAAGTTAGAGGAGGCGATTGCTCCGGAAACAGGCAGCTCTCTCGCCGCAATATTTATTTTAACCGAATTGAACCACAGCTCGTCTTTATATATAAGCTGTTTCCTCATTGCGTCCACAAACACCATATTTCCCGTATTTCCGCCTACAAGAAGCATTTTTTCGTCAAGGGATTTATCTTTATCGGAGCTTACGGCTATAATCGGGTTTATCAAAACTGTCTTATATTTGTCTTTATAATAACGCTCCGACTGTTTTCCGATTAAGCTGTCGTTTTCGGCTCTGTCGCTTAATATTCTTTCGGCACTGTAAAGCTTTTCAAAGCTTTCCCTTGTTCCGCCTACGTGTTCCCGATAAAACCTGAATATAATTTCATTGTTTCTCTCTATAACGCTCCTCGGAACGTGATAAAGCTTCCTCAGTGTTTTGGCCACCATCTCATGCTCAACATAATAGGTGTCGTTCATATAGGTTTTTGCGGAGCTGTTTGAAGAGTGGAAACGGAAATAGCTCTTTGTGTCTGCTGTGTAAGCAAGCTTTCCGCCGTAAAGTATACAGAGATAGAATATCCAGTCGCCGCATATCTTCATTTTATACCAGTCGTCATAGTCAAAAAGCTTAAAATCATCGGGCTTTCTGAAAACCGCTCCCGAAGCGTTGGGAATTGTGTTTTTAATTCCCAAAAATTCGTCGGCTTCGTTTCCGCTATCCGCAACGAAGCTGCCTCTCCATCTTTGCTCGTCAAGCTCCCCTACATATTTAAAAAATCCGTTTTGGATTTCCTCTCCCTTTTCGTTTGTAAAGGCATACTGACAATAGGACAGCTTAACCTTTTCGTCCTCAAAGGCCGGAATAAGCTTTTCAAGCATATTTGTCTCACAAAAATCATCAGATTCGGCAATCCAAACCAAATCGCCCTCGGCACTCTTTATGCCTTTAGCCCACTGATAGAAAACACCGCCGGAGTTTTTCTCATTAAACATAACACGGCTTTTCTCCGGATATTTTTCGGCATATTCCCTCATAATTTCCGGGCTGCCGTCTGTTGAACAGTCGTCAAGCAGCAAAACCTCTGTATTTTTATAGCTTTGGTTATATATACAGTCAAGGCGCTTTCTTATATAAAGAGAGTGGTTGTAATTGGGAACAACAACGCTGACCTTAGGGCAATTTTCTCCCTTTTCGGCGTTTACAAGAAGCTCTCCCGATTTTTTAAGAGCAGAAACGGCCTCTTCAACATTTGTTCTGTCGGGATTTTTCTCATACACCTTATTATATACATCTATATATTGTCTGCAAATATTTCCTATTTCAAAATCCGCCGCTTTAATAACGGCTCTCTTTCGGGCTTCATCGTAAAAAGCCTTGTCCGTCACAAATCTCAAAAGCTTTTCGGTAAGAACCTCTTCATTAACCGTCATATCCTCAAGGTCGAATATGTCCCCTGCCAATTCTCCGTTACAGTCAAGCATATATTTAACGTCTCCTATATTGCTTGCAAGAACGGGAATACCGCACATAAGCGCCTCGATTATACAAAGGGGTGCACTTTCGGAGGCGTAGTAAGAGGGAAGCATACACAAATCGCTTTTTGCAAAATAGTCGCAGGGGTTGTTTCTGAAGCCCAAAAAATGTATAAAATCATTTCCCAGCTTTTTTGCGTTTTCCGTATAAAATTCTCCCTCTCCCAAAAGCAGCAGATGAACGTCTATTCCCGTTTTTTCTCTTACCGCCTTAACGGCGTTTACGGCGTGGAGCCAGCCTTTCTGGGGCATGGCACGGCTTGCTATTGCGGCTGTAAAGCTGTTTTCGCCTATGCCGTATTCCGAAAGGTCAACATCTTTAATTTCAGGTCTTTCCATACCGTTGGGTATTTTAATAAATTTGCCGCTTCTGTATACGTTATAATCCATAAAGGGCTTAAGGTTTTTGTCGGCCACATAGGTCCAGTAATCCGTATTTGACATAAGTGCAGTTAAAGAAAACAGGTATTCAAGAATCTCATCTTCCAAATTCTCATACATACCGTGTGAGGTTCCTACATTTAAAACGGTTTTTTCAAGCTCGGGATATTCCGCAATAGTGCTGCATACAAAGCTCTGAACGCCCTGATGGTGAGAGCTTATAACCTGAATACCCAGTCTTTTTATATTAAGAGCAAGCTCAAGATGTGTATCGGCGTATATAACGGGAATAGCTCTGTTTAATATTTCTCTTACCTTCGGGGCGTTTTCCTCCTTATCCTCCTTAAGGCAAAAAACAGTAACGTTATAGCCCATATCATAAAACTTGTTTGCAAGTCTTATGGGCATAATTTCCCCTCCGCCGAAAGAAAAGGCATATATGCCTATGAGAAGATTGGGTTTCCTCTCGCCCATAAGCCCCCTGTAATCAACATCTTCTTCAAAAAGCTCAAAGCCGTTTTTGTATTTCCTGCCGAAAGCTTCCCTTACTTTTTCAATACAGTAAAGCTTGCGGCTGTTGTCAAGGGCATATTTTTCCGCTATTATATTCAAAACCTTTTTATAATAGCCGGGCTCGTCCTTAAAATCCCGTGAATCGGAGGCATTTTCGCTGTGAATTAAAACGGCTTTTCCTCCGGCAATAAGGTTTAAAACAACAGGATAGACATCGTCGCCGTTGTCAAGGCTCAGTGAAGAATTTTCCGATATTATGCTCTTCGTGTTTCTGAAAACAACATTGCCGAGGCATATAGCCCCCTCAGGCAGGCTCTTCATTGCAAAATCGATATAGGACAGTACATTGTAGTCATAACTGCCTAAGTTTTCCTTTGTATTAAGAACGGCATAAACAGACTCGTCCTTAAAAAATTTGACGGCTTTCTTTAAAAAGCCATAGTCCGGCGTTTCGGAGCCTTTAAATATACATATAATATCGCCCTTTGCTTTTTTAACGGCTTCGTCAATACTGTCTTTGATTGGGATTATTTCCTTATAGTCGTAAGCTGCCGCCTCAGCCGCTTCAAGACGATCCTCAGTGCAGACAATAGACAGCGTTAAATTTGTCTTATAGTCAAAACGCTTTGAATTTTGGGCATAAATATCGTTAAGGTTCAGGTCGGAAAGATAGTAGAAATTTCCGCTTCTGCCCTCTGCTTTTCCGTGCTTTATATAGTGAATAAAGGGATTAATCCTCATATTGTCCAGAAGGTCAGGGTTTGTGTTCATATAATATGAGGGGGAAAACTCGTAACAGGGCCGCCTGTCCTCATACATACCCTTAAAGACATAGTGAATAACGGGGGTAGTCAAAACCCTGCCTACAGACCTCAAAAGGGGGGTTCCGCTTAAACGCAGCTTCCAGCCGAATTTTGCCTTAAGCTTCCTCTCCACGTCCTTATTGTTGTCAAGGTAAAACTGACCCTCGAACATACCGCTTCTTATGATGGTTACAATGTCCTTTATATCCGTAAGTTTTTGCCTGAAATCTCTTAATCTGTTTTTTACCCACATATCATAAAGGGTATCGTTTTCCGTGTTATCCGCAGGGTTTACGGGAAGCCTGCCCTCTGCTTTTCCGAAAAGAATATAGTGATAGAGGGGGTTTATGCCCGCTTCTTTAACATCGGGATATTTCTCAAGATAGAAATTGTTGTCAAAATCAGGCCCGGGGTTTTTGTTCTCATTTATACCGTTTAAGAAATAATACTCAATAATATCCCCCTCGGGCTGAGTTTGGAACTGGGCTCTGTAATAATCCTCGTCAAAAAGCCTGCTTTTAAGAATCTGTTTTTTAATTGTTTTAAGCCTTTTTTCTTCTTTGGAACTCATTTCTTCCCCTGCCTTTCCACGTCCTCGTTATACATGGCCAAGCCGTCCTCAACATCTCCGTTAAAGGCTATTTTGCCGTCCCTTATATATACCACCCTGTTGCAAAATTCTCTTATAAGCTTGTCTGAGTGAGAGGAGAAAAGAACGGACTTCCCTGCGTGGAAAAGCTCGGTTGTCTTTGCCTTTGACTTTGCCTGAAAGTTTTTGTCGCCTACGGAAAAAACCTCGTCTACTATGAGTATGTTGGGGTCGGAAAAAACGGCAAGGCCGAAGCCAAGCCTTGCGGACATACCGGAGGAATACATTCTCAGGGGCAGGTCGAAATAATCCCCCAAATCCACAAAATCTATTATGTCGTCCAATATGCCGTCAATATCCTCACGGCTCATTCCCATAAGCATACCCTTGTAGTAAAGGTTTTTCCTGCCTGTCAGGTCGGGGTTAAAGCCTGCGCTTAGGTTTATAAGAGAGCCTATACGTCCCTGTGTTTCAATGGTACCTGCGGTAGGGAAAGTTATGCCGGCTACAAGCTTCATAAGGGTAGACTTTCCCGCGCCGTTTTTTCCTATTACCCCTACCATCTCGCTTTTGCCTACGTCCAAGGTAATATTATCAAGGGCGACTTTCTCTATTCCCTTAAGTTTTTTTGTAAACAGCCAACTGAAAATATGATAGTCCTTTTCAAATATATAAAACTTTTTTGTAAGATTTCTTACTTCTATAGAATTTTTCATACAGCCCACCTCACATCAAATCGGCGTAATATCTTCTGAGCTTATACTGTACAAAGCTGCCTATTACAAAAAGAATAAGAACGCAAAGCCAAAAATAAGCCGAATATATTAAATTGGGAATATCCCCCACAACAAAGGCGTCGCGGTAGCCGTTTATTATATAGACCATAGGGTTTATGTGAATAGCGTAATTCAAAACAGGCATAGTTACAATATGCTTATAGCCCCAAACAATGGGCATTGTATACATAAGCACCCTTATGGTAACAAGGAAGAGCTGCTGAAAGTCGCTTGAAACAGCCACAAAGGCCGAAATAAGCAGCATAAGGGCATACATAAGCATAAGCATACACAGTGTATAGTATAAAAACAGGAAAATATTGAAGTTTCCTATATAACCGTAAATAATACAGGTGGCAAATATAAATATATAAGTAGGTATTCTCTTAAAGAATATAGCTGTTATTTCAATGGAGGGTATAATTGTTATGGGGAATTTTATGCTCTGTATTATGGAGCGGTATGACTTAATAGAGGCCGAGCCTACGTTTAAAACCTCGTTTATATAAAACCAGGGTATAAGACCCGTAACAAGGTATACCACATTGTGCATATTGTCAATTTCTCCCGAACCGGCCATTAAAATTCTGAACAGTACAAATACAAAGAAATAAACAAAATCGTGAAGATAAAGCCACAAAACGCCGAGAGAGGTTCTCAGAGTTTGTTTATTCATATTGACAATGGCCAGCTTAAGTATAAGGCCTCTGTTATCGAAATGCTCCTTAAAAACAAATTTTACAGCTTCCGGCATATTTTTTTAACCTTTCAATATATATTCTCTTGTATATTTCAGCTTTTCCTAATGTTTTTCCTAAGGAACCGCTGATTAATTAGCTCTTCGCATCTTCACCGCCGATTTTCCCGATTGTTTCGTCATGCATTTTCAACATAGGCTCCGGCTATGCCCTCAAATGCATTCCTCGCACTCGAAAAAATCTGCGGCAAATCTGCTTCGGCGAATTAATCATCGCTTCCCTAATGTATTCTTAATTATACACTATAATCCCCGTAAAGTAAATATTTTTTTCACAAAAACCGAGACGCCGAATTTGAAATTAAATAAGTCGGGATAATTATCGAAAATCAACATTGCAAATAAGCCGTTAAATGAGGAATTTAACGGCAAAAACGGTTCAAGCATATATAAAGATTTTATGTAATAATATAGCCTCTGCCTTATAAGCAATTCTGAAAGCAAAGATTTCAGAACTGCCAATAGGCTGAGGCTGTAAATAATCTTTGGGGTTATAAGGCACAAATTTACTATAAAAGCGTTGTCGATAGACCGGAGCAGCGAATACAGGGGCGATTGCGGGAGTGCGGAGCACGGAGCAATCGGCTTTTATAGTTTGGTGGTATACAGTGTACATAAAGGTTTACTTAAAATGTTAATTTTGCAGCGTCCCCTTAATTTTTTAAATATTTAATTCAGTATAAGTCTTGCAATATTTATCATTTTTTTCCCTGTGTTCATACTTTTGGTCTGCATATAGCGGTGAGCCTGTTCCTCTGTCATATGATATTTATGTATAAGAATGCCCTTTGCCTGCTGAATTATCATTTCCTCGTCCTCAGACCTGAACTGGTTATGTATAAGGGCTCTGTGGTTATTGAGGTTTAAAAGCATACTTACGGAATATATTAAATCCGTCCTGTTAAGGGGTATCGTAAGCTTAAAAACACGGTTGTTGGGCAGGTCGTCAAGAACGTCCATAGTCCCTACGGTAACAATATGAAAATAGTCGGGTATAAAATCCATAACATCAAAAAGAACAGTGTCCTTAAACCGTGTTCCGCAGACTATAACACCTTCGTCATATTGATTCAGCCTTGCCAGAAGGGTAGAGCCCATGTGGCAGATAACGCTGGGATAAAGCCCCCCTGTTTTTAACATAGCCGCAACCTTCCCTGCCACCTTTTCGCTGGCGAAAGCGACAAAAATGTTATTTTGTAATATCATAGCTTAACTCCTTGTTCTTAAAATTTATATTTATAATCATCAATAATATAATTATACTTGCAGGCTTTTTCTTTGTCAATAGTTGTTTTATGATGTTATGCAACAGCTCAGCGGTTTCTTAAGGAAGCGATGGTTAATTCGCGATGAGCTAATTAATCAGCGGTTCCTTAACTTAAAAATCCCGCCGAAACCCGTCTTTAAGATTTAACACCATAATTTTTAGGGGACAAAAGATATTTTGTA
>JAJQFB010000013.1 GCA_021201395.1 Clostridiales bacterium
GCACTTTCATCACTATTTGTGCCGGCGTGTGCGGCGGAATGGAGATTATAATAAACAATAAAAAAATATATAAAATATAATTTACAGGAGGAAAACAAAATGAACAAAATTACCATGAAGGTTGACGGAATGATGTGTAATATGTGCGAGGCTCATGCCTGTGACGCCGTTCGCAGGGTTTTAGACGGAAAGCCGAAAGTTTCGGCCTCTCATAAAGCCGGCACGGTAGAAATTATAACAGAGGGCTCGCCGGATATGACCGCTGTTAAAAAGGCCATTACCGAGCTTGGCTATAAAGTTTTGGACGTAAGCTCGGCACCCTACGAAAAGAAAGGTCTGTTCGGCTTTAGGAAATAAAAACCGCTGTGTAAAAAGTAAAAAGTAGGAAAATATTAAAAAAACACTTGCATTGAGGGTTTTGGTGTGGTATAATTCCTTTGTTTGGTTATTACGGATATTCCGCTGGGACGCAAGCCGGAGAGCTTCATACAGAAAACGGAAGAGTTTTCTTTAATGTCTTTATGAATATCTATGGTGAAAGGAGAGTATAACTATGAATTATACTATTATTAAGGAAATCGAGGACGCTCAGTTAAAGGAGAACGTTGCCGATTTTAACGTAGGCGATACCGTCAGAGTATACGCAAAGGTTGTTGAGGGTACAAGAGAAAGAATACAGATGTTCGAGGGCACTGTTCTTAAAAGACAGGGCGGCGGTGCTAAGGAAACCTTTACCGTAAGACGTCTTGCTTCGGGTGTCGGTGTTGAAAAGACATGGCCTGTTCATTCTCCCCGTATCGACCGTATTGAGGTTGTTCGTTACGGTATTGTAAGAAGAGCTAAGCTTAACTACTTAAGACAGAGAGTAGGCAAGGCTGCTAAGGTTAAAGAAAACATCAACAAGAGATCTTCAAAATAATCTTAACAAAACAAGGGACGCAGAGTTTACCTGCGTCCTTTTTTTCAGAGGTCTTGCTTTTACCCTGTCATAGAAAGGAGGGGCTTATGGATATACAGTGGTACCCCGGTCATATGACCAAAACGAGGCGTATGATGGAGGAAAATATTGCCCTTGTGGATATTGTAGCGGAGCTTGTGGACGCAAGGATTCCCCTTTCCTCAAAAAATCCCGATATAGATAAGCTGGCAGCCAATAAAAAGAGGTTGATTATACTTAACAAAGCCGATTTGGCGGACAGCAGGAAAACGGAGCTTTGGAGGGAATATTTTGAGGACAGGGGCTTTAGGATCATTACAGCCGACAGCAAAGCAGGAAAGGGCATAAAGGAAATTTACCCGGCCTGCCGTGAAATTATGAGGGAAAAGATAGAAAGGCTTAAAGCAAGGGGCAGGATTTTAGTGCCTTCAAGAGTTATGATTGCAGGCATACCCAACGTAGGGAAGTCTACCCTTATAAACAGGCTTGTAGGCAGGTCTCTTACAAAAACGGGAGATAAGCCCGGCGTTACAAGAAGCAAGCAGTGGGTTAAAATAAAAAAGGATTTGGAGCTTTTAGACACCCCCGGCATACTTTGGCCCAAATTTGACGACGAGGCCGTAGGTTTAAGGCTTGCCTTTACGGGGGCAATTAACGATGATATTCTCGAAAAAAACGAGCTTGCGGTAAGGCTTACAGGGGAGCTTGTTAAGCTGTACCCCGGCTGTTTAAGCAGCAGATACTGGGTTTCGGAGGAGCTAAGCCCCCATGAAATTTTTGAAAACATAGGAAAAAACAGGGGTTTTCTCACAAAGGGCGGAGAAATCGATTCTTTAAGAACGGCTTCCGTTTTCCTTGATGAATTCAGAGGAGGAAAATTAGGTAGGATTACTCTCGAAATGCCCTGAAAATAAAAATATTTTTTTTGAATAAAAAATTATATCCGTGACAGAATATAGAGTGTAAAGCAGAGGTTCAGCTTTGCTTTACGGGCATATATTATCATTATGCCCGAAAACTATTCCTATTTGTTTACGGAGGTAAAAAATGGATAAGAGAAGCAATAGAGAACAGAACAGGGCAAACTGCAATAAGCAGAACAGCCGTGTTGAGTTCGCAAACGAGCTTAACGCAGAAAAAAATTCCGAAAAAAATTCGGAAAAGAGTTCAAACAAAAAGGCTGACAGAAACTGCAACAGAAGCGACAGCGAGTAATTTTGCCGGAGATTGGGTTTGCTGACTTTAGGTCGGCGGACTTGATTTAAAGCGGCTGAAGCGGCGGTTTTTGCCGCCGTTATACATAAGTAATAAGGAGATCGTAATGAATATTGTACTTTTAGAGCCGGAGATACCTGCCAACACGGGCAATATAGGCAGAACCTGCGTTGCTTCGAATACAGCTCTGCATCTTATAAGGCCTTTAGGCTTTTCTACAGACGACAAGGCCTTAAAACGGGCAGGGCTTGACTACTGGCATGAGCTTGACGTAACCTATTATGACAGCTTCGGTGAGTTTACGGAGAAAAACGAGGGAGCCGAGCTTTATTTTGCCACCACAAAGGCGGGAAGAACCTACGCAGACGTAAGCTACGGAGAAAATGCTTTTATTGTTTTCGGAAAGGAAAGCGCAGGCATTCCCGAAGAAATTCTTGTGGAACACCGGGAGCGCTGCATAAGGATACCCATGTTTGAGGATAAGAGGTCTTTAAACCTGTCTAATTCGGCGGCGATTATACTTTATGAGGCTTTAAGGCAGAACGGCTTTAAGGGACTTGAAAAAGCCGGGGCTCTTCACAGGCTCCGTTGGAAATAGGGGGGCGAAATGGACGAATTTTTAAAAATAATGGACAGGCTTTTGGCCGAGGACGGCTGCCCCTGGGACAGGGTTCAGACCCACGAGAGCCTTGAGAGATACTTAATTGAGGAAAGCTATGAGGTAATAGACGCCATAGATAAGAAAAGCCCTGAGGGGCTCTGTGAGGAGCTTGGAGACGTGCTTTTGCAGGTTGTTTTTCACTCTAAACTTGCGGAAAAGGAGGGTCTTTTCTCCTTTGAGGACGTTGTAAAGGGAGTTTCCGAAAAAATGGTAAACAGACGTCCCCACGTTTTCGGAACAGGTCAGGCGGAAACAGCCGATGATGTTCTTAAAACCTGGGAGGAAATTAAAAAAGAGGAAAAACATTACAAGAGTGTAAACGAGGTTTTGGAGAATATTCCGAGGGCTTTGCCGGCACTTATGAGGGCTGAAAAGATAGTGGGCAAGGCGGAAAAATTCGGTTATGAAAAGGCGGAGAAAGACGAAGCAATTAAAAAAATCAGAGCCCTGCTTGACAAATGTGAAATGTCAAATATTGAAAACACAGAGGAAAATAACGCAAATATTGGCGACATTCTATTCGAGACAGTTAAATTATCAAGATTTTTTAAAATAAATCCCGAATTTGTCTTGACAAACAGCTCAGAAAAGTTTATAACTATCCTTAGACGTGTTTAAAACAAGCGTTTAAACCCAATAAATTACTTAAATTTCGGGAAGGTCTTTTTACTTAGGCCTATCCTTAATAAAATGATTGGAGGACTTTAAAATGAACAAAGCAGAATTGGTTGCGGCTATTGCAGAGAAAGCGGAACTCAGCAAGAAAGATTCGGAGAAGGCTGTAAAGGCTTTTGAGGAAATCGTCACTTCAGAGCTTGTAGCAGGCGGAGAGGTCAGACTTGTGGGCTTCGGTACATTCAGCGTAAAGGACAGAGCAGCTCATGAGGGCAGAAACCCCAAAACCAAGGAACCCATGCAGATTCCTGCTTCAAAATCGCCTAAGTTTTCGGTTGGCAAGGCTTTAAAGGACGCTGTAAACGGAAAATAATAGTGTAAATAATATTCATTCAGGGGCTGCATTTTTGTATCCCCTTTTGAATTTGGAGGAGTTTATGAGATTAGACAAATATTTAAAGGTATCGAGGATAATAAAAAGAAGAACCGTAGCAAACGAAGCCTGTGACGCAGGCAGGGTTTTGGTAAACGGTAAGGCGGCTAAAGCCGGGCTTAATGTAAACGAGGGAGATATTATTGAAATTCACTTCGGAAGCAATACAACAAAGGTTCAGGTTTTGAAGGTTGCGGAAAACGTAAGAAAAGACGACGCGGCCGGAATGTATAAAAGCCTGTAATAAAAAGAGCCTGTCATAAATATATTAAAACAAAACACTTCGGAGGTATATTATGGCAGAGGAAAACCGTCTTTTAAAAAATGTTATAAGGCTTGAAAACAGGGAAAGGCTGTCTGTAACGGGAGTTTTGGACGTTGTCCGCTTTGACGAGTTTGAGATACTTTGTGAATGTGAAAAGGGAGTTTTGGCCATAAAAGGGGACAATCTCCACATTACGAAGATTGAGCTTGAAAAGGGAGATTTACTTGTGGACGGAGCCGTAACAAGTCTTGTCTATGAGGATAAGTCGGTTAAAGGCTCGTTTTTAAAGAGCCTGTTTAAGTGATTCTCTCTATGAGGGAGCAGGGGCTTATATTTGCTTTTATCTGCCTTTTGGGCTTCGGCTTCGGCTTTCTCTATGATTTATTAAGAATTTTAAGAGAGGCTTTCGGGACGCTTCGGCCTTTGTCTATGGCTGAGGATTTCATATACTGGGTTTTTGCGGCTTTTGCCGTGTTTTATTTTCTTTTGGGCGTAAACTACGGAGATATCAGGCTTTATATGGTTTTGGGCTTTATAGGAGGAATGGTTTTATATTATCTGACCCTGAGTCCGTCTGTTGTGGGGATTTCCGTTTTTGCCGTGAGAAAAGTCAAGGCGGCGGTTCTTTGGATTTTAAAGCCTGTTTTTATAATCGTAAATATTATAAAATTATGGTTGAAAAAAAGAGAGATGTGGGTTATAATAAGAATAAGACCGATGGCTAAGAAAGTTAAAAATGTTAAAAAACTGTTTGCCCTGAGGGGGCGTTTAAAACGAAAGAAAAAAAGGATAAAAAAAGGAAAAATACCGAAAAAACAAATGAACCGAAAAAAAGAACCATAAAGCCGGGGTTTTGGGTGGCTTATGTTGTGGCCGTTATTGTTATGCTTGGTGTTTTCGGCGTAGGAATGGTTTCAAGTATATCTAAAAATCGGGAGCTTTTGGCTAATAAAGCTGAGCTTGAAGAGTCTGTAAAGGAAGAAGAGCAGAGAAAATCCGAGCTTTCTCTTGAGGGCGATTATTATAAGTCCGATGAATACTATGAAAAGGTTGCCAGAGAAAAGCTTGGGCTCGTTATGCCCAATGAAATACAGTTTATAGACCAAAATAAGTAGGTATTGTTATGAGTTTGATAGACGACATATTTAAAAAAATGACAGAGTATGAGGACAGCCCTAAAAGAATTAACCACTTTTTGAAGGTTTGGGGCTATGCCTCCTTTATAGGAAGAAGCGAGGGTCTCAGCGAAAGAGAACAGCTTATTCTCGAGGTAGCGGCTCTTACTCACGACATAGGCATTAAACTTTCTCTTGTTAAGTATAATTCTTCCGCAGGGAAATATCAGGAAGCTGAGGGGTCTATTGAGGCCGAGAAGCTTCTTTCGGAGCTTACGGAGGACAGGGAGCTTATAGAAAGGCTCTGTTATCTTATAGGTCATCACCATACATACGGCAATATAGAGGGAGCAGACTATCAGATTCTTGTTGAAGCGGACTTCCTTGTGAACGCCTATGAGGACAATCTGAGCAGGGAAGCAATAGAGGCCTTTGGACGGAAGATTTTTAAAACCGCCGAGAGCAAAAGAATTTTACGGGAAACTTATTTAAGGAAACGATGATTAATTCGCCGAAGCAGCTGATTAATCAGCGGTTCCTTAAAGTAACATATAATATATATTAATTCTAACTAAAGAAAGGGTGTTTTTATGGGTTTTGGAATGAGAGGACATGACCTGTGTTCAAAAAGGAGCTTTGAGGAATTTTGCATTGCCGTAAAGGATATGGGGGTTACCGATATTCAGCTTGCTTTTAAGAAGTCAATTACAGATATTAAGTTTGACCCCGGTATGTATTCCCCCGGACTTGCCAATTATCTTAAAAGGACTCTTGACAAATACGGTGTTCACGTTGCTGTTTTGGGCTGCTATATTAATCCTACCAATCCTATTGAGGATAAAAGGCAGGCGGAGGTTAAGAAGTTTATTGAACATCTTAAGTATGCCAAGGTTATGGGTGCCGATATGGTGGGTACGGAAACAGGGCGCTTCGACCCTAAGCTTAAACACAATCCGGCTACATATACCGAGGCAGGCTATCAGCTTCTGCTTAAGACTATGAGAGAAATTGTTGATGCGGCGGAAAAATTAGGTGTTATTGTGGGGGTTGAGGGCGTTGCTACCCATACTCTTTACTGCCCCGAAATTATGCTGAGATTTTTGAGGGATATTGATTCGCCTAATGTGGAGGTTATTTTGGATCCCGTTAATCTTCTTGATGAAAAGAATTACAAAAATCAGGACAAGATTATAAACAGAGCCTTTGAGCTTTACGGCGACAAAATATCCGTTATGCACATTAAGGACTTTAAGCTTGAAGACGGAGAGCTTAAGTTTGAACACGTAGGGGACGGATTGTTTAACTACGAGCCTACACTTAAAAATCTTAAGGCTAAAAAGCCCTATATAACAATGCTTTTGGAATGTTCAACACCTGAAAGGTATCATTCCGACTGTGAATATTTGCAGAAAATATATGATGAAATTATTGCGGAATAGGTTGCTTTTACTTTTTAAGAAGCTCCGAGCCGGAAATTTTATAACCGATTTCTGAAAATTGCGGGGAGCCGTCTGCCGTGCCGCAGGCGTGGCAGGTGGCTCCCCTCGCCCTTTGCGGTTCGGCTTTTTGCGAAGCGGAGTGAAGCAAAAAGCCGAGCGTCTACGAGCATTCAAAAATAAAAATGCAGTCGGTGGCATCGGTGGGTAGCACAAAAACATCGGGCTGTCAAGGGTAATACAGAGCTGACGCCCTTGACAGCCCGATGTTTTTGTGCTGTGCAGAAGGTTTACGTCAAACCGCACAGGCGGTTTGACGCACTCTTAAAAATAGTGCAACGGGGGTTTGGTTCAAACAAAACCCGATTAGGCGGCATTTTAAGTTTGCTTCAAAGTCTCCTTATAGTCGATTTTGAAGAATTGCGAGGGAAGCCGTCTGCTGAAGTAACGAAAACGTTTATTATAAGTAAGCGGTCAATAATCAGACGTTAAAAAATCCTCTTGTGTATTAGGCAAGAGGATACATTT
>JAJQFB010000092.1 GCA_021201395.1 Clostridiales bacterium
CTAATCTGTGGCTTAGCACCATTTTTTTAGTTATACTCCTAAACTCAGGTTATATTTTAAACCAAACCCCGTCATAAGTCTAATTCCAAAAAAATATATGTTTCTATAGCTAAAAGCTATATCAAGAAAGATTTTTAATTCTATTCCTAACCTTTCAGATGCCGTTTTTGTGAAATTTTTAACATTATTTATTTTTCTGTGTTGTTGACAGTGATTTTCGGCTATGCTATAATTAATTTGACGGAAAATAATGATAAACTATATAGTGTTTTTTGCGGAGGAAGTGTTCTTTTTGAAGGAATTTGAATTTACTGTAACGGAAACCTCGGGTATCCACGCCCGTCCGGCAGGGCTTATTGTTATGTATATGAAAAAATTCAGCGAAGATATTACAATAGAGAAGCACGGCAAAAAAGCCGACGCCAAAAAAATTTTTGAAATTATGGGGCTCCGAATTAAAATAGGAGATACCGTAAGGGTAACTGTTTCCGGAGAGAACGAAGAAAGTGTTTTTTCTGATGTAAGAAGCTATTTAACAGACAATTTTTAAGGAGGGTTTTTAATATGAACAACAATGAAAGCTATGTTTTCGGAGTAGACGTAGGCGGAACGGCAATCAAGATGGGACTTTTTACAGACAACGGCGAGCTTGTTGAAAAATGGTCTATAGACACTGACAGGTCGAATAACGGTGCCAACATTCTGAACGATATTGCCAAAAGCGTAAAGGACAAGGCACGGGAAAGGAGCCTTGACAAGGAAATGATTAAGGGTCTCGGCGTGGGTGTTCCCGGGCCGGTTTTAGACAACGGCAAGGTTATGCGCTGTGTTAATTTGGGCTGGGGCGTTTTAAACATTGAAAAGGAGCTTTCAGGGCTGACGGGCTACAAGGTTAAAGCCGGGAACGACGGCAATGTGGCCGCTTTAGGCGAGCTTTGGCACGGCGGCGGCATAGGCTACAAAAATCTCGTTATGGTAACTCTCGGCACGGGAATCGGCGGCGGAATTATATTAAACCGCAAAATTGTAAGCGGTTCAAACGGAGCCGGAGGAGAAATAGGCCATGCCGTTGTAAACATAAACGAAACCGAGGCCTGCTCCTGCGGAAACAAGGGCTGTTTGGAACAATACTGCTCTGCAACGGGAATCGTAAGAAGGGCAAAAAAGGTTCTTGCGGAAAGCGATAAAGCTTCTGTCTTGAGAAGTACGGAGGTAACGGCGAAATCCGTTATGGACGCCGCAAGAGAGGGGGACGAAATAGGTCTTGAAATTCTTAACTTTGTCGCCGCAAGACTGGGCAGGTTTTTGGCAAACGCAGCCGCCGTTGTAGACCCCCAGATTTTCTTAATAGGCGGCGGAGTAAGTCAGGCAGGAAACATTCTTATAAACATATTGAGGGATTATTACAGAGAATTTGCTTTCCATGCTTCAAAAGATACGGAATTTAAGCTTGCTAAATTAGGCAACGACGGAGGAATTTACGGCGGAGCCTCCCTTATAATCAAGGGATAAGGCCGAGGTGTTATTATGGAGTGGAAATATATTCTCTGTTCCGAAAGAATAAGAAAAAGCGGTGCAAAACAGGGAGATTTGCGTTCCGCTTTTGAAAAGGACTATCACAGAATAATAGGAAGTGCTTCTTTCAGACGGCTTCAGGACAAAACCCAGGTTTTCCCTCTGGATAAAAGCGACTTTGTGAGAACACGTCTGGCCCACTCTCTTGAGGTTTCCTCTTTCGGAAAATCTCTGGGGAAAAGCGTTTCAAAAATAATCGTAAGAGATAAAAAGGACAAGGGCTTTTCGGAGGAATACAGTCACGATATTTGCGATATTCTTTCCTGCGGAGGACTTATACACGATATTGGAAATCCGCCTTTCGGCCACTTCGGCGAAACGGTTATAAGAAAGTGGTTCAGGGATAATCTGCCTAAGCTTGAATACAGAGGGAAGAGCCTTGAGGATATTTTGGAGCCTCAAATGAAAGAGGATTTTTATAACTACGAGGGCAACGCTCAAGGCCTCAGGCTTGTTACAAAGCTTCACCACGTCATAGACGAACACGGTATGAACCTGACAAAGGGGCTTCTTTCTTCGATTATAAAATATCCCGTTTCCTCTCTTGAAATTGACAAAGACAGCGGATATAAGAAAAAATCAGGTTATTTTTACGCCGACAGGGAAACCTTTAATGAAATAGATTCGGCCTGCAAAACAGGCGGAAAACGCAATCCCCTCGTTTATCTTCTTGAGGCCGCCGATGACATAGCCTATAAAACCGCCGACATAGAGGACGCCTATAAAAAAGGCTTAATTGACAGCTATATTCTCAGGGCGGAGCTGGGCAAAAAATATGAGGGCAGACTTAAGGCGGAGGGCTATAACGGCCTCCAGAGATTTATAGTCGAGGTTCAGAGAGAGGCCTTAGAGGGGGCTGCAGAGGCTTTCGGAGAAAAATATTCGAAAATTATGGCCGGGGAATTTGAGGGGAACCTGCTCGATATTTGCGGCAGCGGAGAAATTCTTGACAGGCTCGGCTTTATTGCCCGTAAATACGCTTTTTCCTCAAGAGAGATTTTCCTTATGGAGCTTGGGGGCAGGAGTATTTTAAACGGCCTTTTGGACAGCTTCGTCCCTGCTGTTATAGACCCGAAGAAGTCCGACGACATAAGCTTTAAGGTTTATTCTCTTATTTCCGAAAACTACAAAAATATTTACGAAATTTATTCAAAAGATAAGCCGGAGAACGAGCGGCTTTATCTGCGGCTGCTGCTTGCGGCGGATTACATAAGCGGTATGACGGACAGCTTTGCAAGGGATTTGTACTGCAGGCTTAAGGGGGTTTAAAAAAGGGGGGGGGTAAGAAATGGCTGCCGTTAATATGACGGAGGGGAAATATAACAGGTCATTTGCTGAAATATTCAATCCCCCTTGTTCCGGGGAATTTGTTCCGGCTTACCTATAATGCGGTGGATTCCGTAATAGCAGGCAGGTTCATGGAAAAGGAGTCTCTTGCAGCGGCCTTTTTGGGTGTTGTTTTCTCAAAACCTCTTCTTAAGGCTCTGCGTGTGCCTGATGAAATTTTGACTATAGCAGCAATTTATCTTTCCATTATCTTTATGGGCGTTCCCTTTACATATTTTTACAATGCCGTCTCGGCGGCACTTAAAAGCGCGGGGGATTCCAAAACTCCCCTTAAGTATCTTGCTTTCGTCTCAATACTTAACGCTGTTTTGAATTTGATTTTCATAGGCGCCTTAGGCTTCGGCATAGTCTGCTCCGCTTTGACGACGGTAATCGCCGAAGCGGCCTCGGCTCTTCTCTGTATTTTATATGTTTACAGAAAAATTCCTCTTCTGCGTCTTAACAGGGGCGAATTTAAAGCGGATATGGGGCTTCTTAAAAAACATTAAGCTACGGCGGCATAACGGCTCTTCAGCAGTCCTGTCGGCCTATAGCGAAGCTGCTTATACAGGGGGCTGTAAATCCTTTCGGAGTAAACACTATGGCGGCCTTTAACGCCGTAAACAGAATAGACGACTATGTTTACACCCCGGAGCAAAACCTCTTACAGGGCGTCACCACCTTCATAGCCCAAAACAGAGGCGGCGGCAGAAAGAACCGCATTAAAAAAGTCTTTAAAAAGGGGCTTCTACCGGAATTTGGTTATTGGATTTTTATAGCCATTTTCATTTCCGTTTTTTAAGAGAGTCTTGTGGGTCTTTTCGTAACCGGCGGAAACGGGGAAATTATAGAAACGGGCTGTTCTTATCTTACCCTTATGACAATATTCTGCGTCCTGCCTACGATGACAAACGCCGTTTATGGCTTTTTCAGGGGTATGGGCAAAATGACCGTAACCCTTTTGGGTACCTTTACACAGTCAAGCCTGAGAGTAATTTTTGTATACATACTGACTCCTTATTTAGGGCTCAAGGGCGTGGCTTTCGCCTGTGCCGTTGACTGGTGCTGTATGCTTATATTTGAGGTTCCGTATTATATTTATTTTAAAAAAAAGAATACCATAAAATGAGAATTGATTTTTTTCGGTTGAAAACAGGGCGGAATTGTGGTATTATTAATATATAAAGGGCGAAAGGAACAGAGGATAATGGGCAGAATAGATGTACTGACAAAGAATTTTGTGAGAAATAAAAAGGTGTTTGCGGATGCCTTTAACTATTATATTTATGACGGGAAACAAGTGATAGACCCCGATAAGCTTCGGGAAATTGATACCGGAACCGTTGCCGTTCCCTACGGCGAGGACGATACGGGCATAAAAACACAGCCCTTACAGAAAATAAGGGACGCTTTTTGCTCCGTTATGTCTGACGATGAAACAGTGTATATGCTTTTGGGTATTGAAAACCAAAGCACAAACCATTTTGCCATGCCTGTGAAAAATATGCTCTATGACGCTATGGAATACGCTTCACAGGTTCAGCAGGCCGCAAGAGCCCACAAAAAGGCCGGAAACTACGGCAGCAGCGAAGAATTTTTGTCGGGCTTTCATATAAAAGCGATAAGCTTCTTCCGGTTATGACGCTTGTTATATACTGGGGCGACGGTGAATGGACCGGGCCTAAATGTCTTTATGATATGATGGAAACCAAAAACGAGGCTGTTTTAAAATATATAAGCAACTATAAAATCAATCTCATAATTCCCGGTGAACTTAATTATGAAGAGGCGGAAAAGTTTGCCTCAGATTTGGGAAAAGCTCTTATGTATATTAAAAATATGAAAAACCCGGCGAAGATTAAGAGAATGATAGCCGACGACAGATACAGAAAGGTTGAAAGTGAAACGGGTATATTGTTAAGTGAGCTTATGAATTTTGAATATCATTTGCCGAAAAACGAGGAGGTGGCCGATGTGTGTTATGCTATTGAAATGATTAAAAAGGAAGCTGTAGATGAAGCCGTTCAGGCGGAAAGGAAGGCTGCGAATGAAGCCGCAAAGGAAGCTGCTATTTTAAATACCATAGAAACCTGCCGTGATTTTAATCTGCCGGATAAGGATATTGAGAGGAAAATAATAGGCAAATTTAAGCTCTCCGAGGAAGCCGCAAGGGAGTATATGCTTCATAAAAGTGCCTGAATATTTTTTGATACAAATTGACAAAGAGGTTTTGGAATATGATTTTAGCTGTTGACATAGGAAATTCAAATATTGTAATAGGGGTTATGAAAAACGACGGAAAGCCCCTTTTTAACTCCAGAATAAAGACGGACATTTTCAGAACCGCCGACCAGTATGCCATAGATTTAAAAAACATACTGGAGCTTTACGGAGCTGACAGGTCTGAAATTGACGGCAGTATAATTTCAAGCGTTGTTCCTCCGGTTTTAAACGCGGTGAAATACGCCGTAAAAACGGTGACGGGGGTTACGCCCTTAATCGTAGGGCCGGGGGTCAAAACAGGCCTTAACATACTTATGGACGACCCGGGTCAGGTAGGCAGCGACCGCATAGTCACCGCCGTAGCCGCTCTTACGCTGTACAAACCGCCCATAATAATAATCGATATGGGCACGGCCACAACAATAGAGGTTGTGGACAAAAACAAAAACTATATAGGCGGCTGTATCTGCCCCGGGGTTAAAACCTCTCTCGATGCCCTTTCAAGCAAAACCGCCCAGCTTCCCTCCATAAGCCTTGAAAAGCCAAAGAGGGTTTTGGGCAAAAACACAGTTGACTGTATGCGCAGCGGCATAATATACGGCTCTGCGGCTATGATTGACGGGCTTATAAACTACTTTGAGGAAGAGCTGGGAAGCACAAGCTCAAGAGTAGCCACCGGCGGCTTCTCCGCCCAAATTGTTCCCTACTGCAAAAACAAAATACACATTTCCGAAAACCTCCTTATGGATGGTCTTTACGCCATCTACCGCAGGAATATGAGGTAAAGATTTCACAGAGGATTTTTGCGTTATATTTACAGAAAACAATTTAAAAACACAAAAGAACCGCTTCAAGGCAAATGACCTTGAAACGGTTTTCTTTTTTTGGATATAAGCTTTTTAATTTTCTTTTCAGACTAAAACGTATTCCTTAACCGCTTCGGGGATAATACCGTAGTCAGAGGACATACCTATAATAAAATCAACCTCTTCTTCCTTGCTTATAACGTCAAGCCTTTTAACAAGCTTAACAAGGTCGTCATCAGTTAAAACAGTAATAATTTTATAAAGACCGTCTACAAAAATTTTCTCAATGTCGCTGTTTTGTGAAAGTATTCCGAAAATAAAACCGGCAAACTCGCGGTAATTGTAAAGGTCGCAGGCAGATGTTTCAACGAAGCGAACCCCCGAATGAATATCGAAGATGTGCTTTTTGTTGTCGTCTATAAAAACGATGTTGCCCTTTGCGGTTCTTTGCGCGTCGTTTGCCATGTTAATGAGCTGTCTGGTTTTGCCGTGACCCTTTGCTGAAATAAGTAATTGAACCATTTTATTTTCCTCCTCCTATTGCAGAGCAATATTTATTTTATATTTTTATTTCTATACATATATAATGCCGCCAAACCCTCTCCCTTATGTATTATGTACATACCCTTACATTTATAATTCTGTATAAGCTCCCGATTTCCTTTTTTATTTTAAATAAATTTTATAACTATATACTAATTTCAGCCGCAAAGCAAAGAAAAACAGGCTGCGGTATGCCGGTATATCGTTGATTTGATTATTCAGGGAGTAATTCCCTTTGAAACAGCTCAAAGGAATCGACTGTCAGTGCAAGGGCATATCTTCGCCCAATCAGTTAGTGTGTGTTCTTAAAAATATAAGTCGGTCGCTCCTAAAACCAATTCCTTAATCTGATTATATTTGTCCGTAGGTGCTTTAATTAAATTAAAAGCACTGTCAAAATTATATTGACCGTTTTCCATTAATGCTTTTATGCTGGCTGCAAGAGTTTCTATCATCCCCTCTGTTTTACCTTTAATCCATCCTTTGGTTTCGCCTTCACGATAAATAGTTTTGGCTTTGTATTCGAGTACAGTTCCTCCCATAACAGATTCCACTCCTTTCATGGCTTTTTCATAGTTTGACATAAGGCTTTTAACCACTTTATTTGCCATTTCCAATATGGTTGTGCGGTTATAAGCACTCAGCTTTCCCTGTTCTGTTAAAGTGTCTAACCCAATGTCATTTAGTTAACATAACAAGATGAATAGCAAATTCTTCCATTTA
>JAJQFB010000099.1 GCA_021201395.1 Clostridiales bacterium
GGTAAAATCAAAGTGGTCATAAATGAGGAAAAAATCAAGGAAAATCTTAGGCTTGAAATACCCTTTTTAATTGCTGATACTCCGCAAACAGGTTTTGTCTAAGGCGGAACACCCGAACAATTAATCATAATTCTCACTCTCCTTTATCTAAAAATATAATAATCACTTTGCACAATCACGGCCGTAGGAGGCAGAAACTTCTTCGGTGTATTCCTGCTGTAATTTATTCAGCTGTCATTTTATAAAAAGCAGTTGTATAATCACAATAAACCGCATAAAACTTATAATAATTTCTTTCCGTCATGGTATAGCCGCTTGCATCATAACCGAAGAACTTAAAACGAAAATATTTAAAAAGATTTTCATATTCTTCTTCCGATATACCCAGGGTTTCCGTCATTACGGCAACGCAGTATATATCCTTGATTTTTTTTAAGTCCTTTTCACACATGAAATATTTATCCGATGTGGGGCGGGGCTGCTGAATAATATCCGATAATTCGATATAGCCATCTGTTTCTTCAGCCGCTTCTTCAGCCTTTTTCTTGCTCCTTAAAGCCGCCGTTAAACTGCTTATAAAATCCTTTACATTTACATTAAGAAAATTAAATCCTTTTGTAATTGCTGTGTTATTGTAAATCATACAAATACCTCTTTCGGGCAAAATAATAAAAATGAAATTGTTATGACAATATGGCCTCAAGCTCATCCTCTGACAATACATTTTTAAACTCATCGGCCAATATGGAAATAAGGCAGTTTAAATATTCTTTTCTCTTTTCCCTGTTCTTTCCGTATATGTTTGAATTTGAGTTTGAATTTTCCTCTTGTTCGGAATTGTCCAAAGCGGCTATTTCCCGCTTTAAGACACCTGCGACCGTTTTAAACGCATCGGCGGCTTCCGACATACTGCCTTTATAAGAATAGTTAGGTGTTATATAATTCCTTATCGAATCAAAATAAATAAGGCCGTCAAAATTTCGACAGCCTTTAAACGCATTTTTTGCAATCACGGTATCCGCAGGTACGGCAAGAGTTGTCAGTTCCGTATCGGCAAAAGCTTTTTTACCGATTTTGTGGAGTTTACTGCCGTGGGGAACAACGACTGCGGCTAAATTATAACAGCCCTCAAAGGCACCCTTACCGATGACCTCTGCAGTGTCGGGCAAAATTACCGTTCCCAAATCTTCACACCCCGAAAAAGCATATCTGTCTATTTTGGTATAGCCTGACGGTATGCGTACAGTGTCCAAGTCAAGCTTGAGAACATCTTCTCCTGTTAATATAATTTCCGACATTTTGCAATATCCTCCTTTTAATAATCTGTCTGCATAAGGCTTTTATTTGTTTCCGTCGGTGTGTCTGCTTTCCGCAAACTCCCAGTTGCTTATATGTATTTCTGTCGTGTTGCGGCTTTTGCCCTCGCTGTCCGCATATTTCTTTGTGCGGACTTTGCCGCTGACGGCTATTCTGCTGTCTTTATGCAGATATTTACATATGTTCTCCGCCGTTTTTCCCCAAGCCATAAGCTTCGGAAAATCCGTTTCAGGCTCTTTCGCCTGCCGAGGGACAGCAAGGAAAAAGCTTGTGAAATATTTGCCGTTTGTTGTTTGGCATAGTTCCGGGTCGGCTGTAAGCCTGCCTAATAATTTTACATCATTCAATTTTGTTTCCTCCTAAAAATATAATTATTCATCTTCAAGGCTGTCAAGGTATCTGACGGTAAATCTGCCCTTGCCGCTGTTTCGCCACTGGCCTGTGCCTGAATTCTTTCCGAAAGCAAGCAGCTCCCTTATCCACTTTTCAAACCCTTTTGTCTGGGTGTCTACTCTGAATTTTACAGTGCTTCCTGCCGGTATGGTTTCGGAGTTGGCAAGGGCGGTTATCTCACCCTGTGCCGTCTGGCCTCTTAAAGGTCTTTGGCAGTTGCCTAAAGGCTGTCCGTGGGTATCAATAAAAATTTTTCTGGGAAATACGGTAATATTCTTATCGATTATTTTTTTGTAAGCCCTTACGTCCTTATTATCGTGTGATATTGTTCCGGGAATCCTCTTTAATGCTCCGGCATTATCTTTAAAATAGCCTTTCCACTGGTAGGCCCACATAAAGGGTACACTGTTCTCCTTGGGAAATACAGTCATTTCTTTTTTTACAACCTCGTCAACTCCGAGGGCTTCGACTTCTTCCGCTTTGGACATAGCATCCGGTGCTTTTGAGCTTATAAACTCTTCGTGTATATTCGGATTTGAATTTGCCGTTCCTAATAATTCCTCAAAAAATGTAACTTCGACAAAAATAAAATTTTCGGGATTGTATACTTCATCTGTTGCTGTTGCTTTCTTTGCTGCCATATTGATTTTCCTTTCTGCCGATTATCGGCCATATAATTATATAATTTAATTGCAGTTATTTTGCTCAATTTGAGCATTTTTGTTTTAATTGATAATAAACTATGTCATATATTACACCTTTCCTTTGCCGTAATGTACTCAGAAGCACCGTACCTAACCTTGACTCCGCCGCACTGAACTGAGCCTTAACATCACAGAATTTTACCGAACGAGACAATATGAGACCACACATAGCCTTTGCTTTATATCACTGAAAAAGACTTAACTTTGCCCCACCTTTGCTTTATATCACTGAAAAAGACTTAACTTTGCCCCGCCTTTACATTATTCAGCCGCTCATCTCTTCATCTCACCTTGCCTTTACTTTATTATCCGACACGATACAAATGCGACACGATACAATGCCTTTACATAACCTAATTTATCCGCACTGTACTTTACCTAACTACACCTTTACATCTCCTGACCTTGCTATACTGCACAATTACCATCCTTTGCATTTCAATACCTTGACAACACAGCACTTCAGACGGCTTTACGGTGCCTTACCTTTACAAAGCCTGACAGTAACCCACCAGACACCGCCATTGCCATACATTCGCAGATTAACTACACAATGCCATGACGCAGCCTTAATTCACGTCACACGGCTAAACCGTGACTGTACCAAACAAGACTCAACTATACTGCACGTTACACTGCCTTAACATTGCCTTACTGAACCTACCAAAACAACGCTTCGCTCCGCCGTTGCCGCACTTCACCGAACAATACCTTTACAAAATTACTTTACATTACCATCCGGTGCAGGACCACACCTTTACTCCACACTGTAAAGCTGTCATTCAGGATTAAACTCTGTCTGAATTTTTTTGGTCTGCGTAAGTATTTTATGAGGTGTTCTCTTATTGCTGCTCTTTCCTCTTCCGTATATATCCTTGACGATTTCTTTCTATAAGGGTTTCTGCCGAAGCGGAAAGGGTGCAGGGGGCAATCCTCGGCGGGGCACAGCTTTACTTCATTGACCTGACCGCAGCTGCAGTCGAGACATTTCAGCCCGATAATCTTAACAGGATTGGTTATTGTTTTTTTATCATTCATTTTTATCACCTTATGTTTATTCTTCTATTCCAATTTAACTCGAAGCAATGCCAAATGTGCAGCTGCTGCATAAGCAGACTGATATTCAACTGCTTCTCGTTTTATATGAAAATTTAAAAAACATCTTACAGATTCCATATAATTATACCCATCAAAATTTATATAAACTTCCGTTTCTTTTCTATGAGGATTATAATTTCTGAAAAATGTCATAAACTGATAATCCTTGCCCATAGGGCCGACTACAAGATAATGCTCATTTTTAAAAACATCTGCATAGACATTAAAACAGCCGTTTCCCGAAACATTCACATTACCGTGAATTTGAGCGTTATCGGTAACAGAAGTAAACTCCCACAGGCCGGCATTTTCATAGACATGAGCATCTCCGCCGACTTCAGAATTATCATTTAACTGTGCATTTCCGTAAACCCTGGCATTCTGATAAACCACTGATTCATCTAAAATTGCCGCATTATCATAAACCCAAGCATTGTTATGAACCCGTCCGATAACATCTGCATTTCCGAAAACACGAGCATTATCGTATATCCTTGCTTCTCTGCCTATGTTGGCATTTTCATAAATTTGTGCAGAGCCACATATTTTCGCATCATCGGCAACCCACGCATTACCATAAACACGTGCGTTTTCACAAACTTCGGCTTCATCGGTAATCCAAGCGTTTCTTTCTTGAGAAAGATTTTCTTCGCTTTCGACCCAGCCGCCCAAGTCTCCGGCCTTAATTGTTTTATATTCTGAAACACTAAAGGTCTTTAAAGCTTGTATTCTATGTAATATAATATCTTTACCGGGACGGCAAACTGTTTTTGTCATATCCGTTAATTTGTATTTTTTCATATATACCTCCATACCCGTTTGGGCATAATATAAAATAATAATGCTCTATTTGAGCTAAATTAATTATAAAATTCTTATATTGTTAAACTGACGGTTAAATTATTAACCATCGGTTTATATTTCAGCGGCTTTGGCTTTAATTTCTTCCTCGGTAGGAAGATAAACAACGCTCTTGTCTGGTGTGTGTTCTATTCTATTTATTAACTCTGAAAAGGCAGTACAAGCTTTTTTATATGAAGAATATGTACACAGCCGTTTTCTCATTCCGCTTACCGAATTCCAAAAACTTATTGAGACGGTATCAAATTCATTAACTACAGACAGAACATCAATATTTTTTATATTTACAATAATATTTTCTTCCTTGCTGACTATCAGCATTTAAACCACCTCTGACAAATATTTTCCATACAATACATCTCCGAACGTTTCCCTGCCCCACCTTTACTTTACTGATACTTTCGATACGGGCGGCAAAATAAATTATCTGATTATATAATCCTCTTAAATTCAACTACCCATACCCACGGATTAGCTTCCCATCCGAATTTATTTAAACTTGATTTTTTATAAGAGAATTCCAAGTTTTAAAAAATATTCTTTTTACAAACGTTTCGCCTTTTTTTGCTAAGATAAGTGCATCTAAAACACCTTCTTTTAAACATTCCTCAGCAGTAATATCCTGCAAACGTTTTACACCTACTTTTGTTACCTTCAAATATATTCGAGCAACTTCCCTCGGCATATTTGCTGTCGGCCGCCAAACTGACTTATATCCGATGTCGGTGTAAAAATAGGTATCACCCGCCAAATATGTATAGCGTTTATGTGTCCAATCCTTATTTTTTACATCAGCCCACGTTTCCTTAACATAAAGAATATCTTCTGCATGAAAGGGAGGCTTCCAATATAATGATTCATCTTCTGTTGATAAATCAACTGTCCGCCTGTATTTTTCATCCCACCCCGATACGTCGCAAACATTTTTATTGGGATAACGCCACATACCTGCCTTATAACCTGCACTGATATAAGCAAGCTGCATTTTAGGTTGTGTTTTAATTTTCCGCCTTGTCTGTGTTTTGCGGCCGTCTAAAATTGCCCGAACCATTTCAGTATTAAATGTAATAGGTTTGGCCTCGGGAAATATCGGCTTGTCGCTTCTTCTTTCCAATAAATTATTGCAGTTATCATATAATCTCATTTTATTCACCTTGTCCTTTCCGGTAAAAATATAAATTAACTATGCTCAATTTGAGCAACCTTTTACTACAGTTTTACGGCTTCAAATTTATCTCAACGAATCTTATCGTCTTTATTGATTTTCTTATACTTATGAGCCTCGTGCTGCTTTGCGGCTCGTTCCTGTGCCTGCTTTTCCATTCCCATTTTGCCCATCTTTTGGTAATCCTTAAGGGAACGCTTATTAGAATTCTTATCCTGACCGACATCTTTGCCTCCGAATTTATTGTCGTATTGTTTTTCAAAATACTCGATTAAATCCTTGTTTGCTTTAGATATTGTGATAGTATATTTACCATCAGGTTCTTTGCTTTTTGTAGTTACAAAGCCCTGATGACTTTTATTTAGCTGTTTTTTTATATACTCAAATCTTTCTTTATCATCATATTCTTTTATTTCAAGGCCGCCGGCGTTGGGATACTTTTTGGCAAATTTTTTAACACTGCCTACTTCATAGCCCTTTACCTTTCGAAAACTCTTTTTACCAACAAATGCAATAAACTTTCCTGCAAGAGGTACTGCTTTTCTGATTAAAAATTTGGCAATATCAAACAAATTTTTATTGGCATTTTCTTCCATCTAATCCCTCTTTACTTATTTGTTATTGATTGTTAATGCTTGCGTATTCTGCCGCCATTGCCTGAGCTTCCGTTATCTGCCGATTAATTGTGTTAAGACTTCTCCGCAGTATGGGAGCCGGCTCAGTATGCCCGGAATGTGCAGGACTTACAAAATTTGTACCAATCTTGTCGGTTAAATTCTTATTGACACGGTCGTCATCGTCAAAAGTCAGATTTTCAAAAATTTTCTGCCTTTTTTCGGTGGCGGCCTTTTTTCTTCTGTCATATTCCCTGCTGATTTTCTAAGAGGCTTCGTCAATGGATTTTTCCTTTGTTTCCTCATTGCAAATCTCATTAAACAACCGCTTCGCTCCGTCAAAATCACTGAAACAAGCCGCATACTCCTTAATAAAATCTTTTTCGTCATCGGTTAATGTTACTGATGTTACGGCCTGCATATCCATAGAACCTGACTGCTCCGCATAAAAATACTCAATGCCCATTTTCTCATCGTGAGTAAAATCAGCGTGATAAAAATCCAAAAGGCTAAATAATAAATCAAGCTTTTCTGCCAAAGAAGAAATATTATTAAGCTTTTCCTCAATAATGGGTGATATTAAAAAATTAATATCAAATAAAACTTCATTTCCCATATAAAATCTCCTTTCTAAATTGAGCCGAAATTACATTCCCTATGTTGCTGTTCCCTCTGCCAAAGCCAAAGCAAATCTCTCCCACGCAGGCAGAAAAAAGGGGGAAAGAAAAAAATCTGTTGCACCGCATAAGAGCAGGGAATGTAATCTCAGCCATATCAAAATAAAACCTTATAAGCATTAAAAAACACTTAAACATAGACGTAGTACATTTAAGTGTGGTTTCTGTATATTCATTTTTAATTTGTCTTTGGCTCAGTCATTAGCCTAAACCTTTATATATTTTCTTGCTGTTTATATTTATCCACTTACAATGGTGAGCATGCATCGACCAATACGAAAAGGACAAGGTCTTTATGGAGCTTTCCTACACCTGA
>JAJQFB010000053.1 GCA_021201395.1 Clostridiales bacterium
TTCAACGGTTTCTGCCTCTTCGCTCTTTTCCAAGTGTTAAAGATGGGATTATACTATAAACAAAAAATATAGTCAATCTTTTTTAATATTTAATTTGCAAATTTTTGCAGCAGATTTTATTGACTTGTGATACATTTTCTCCTTTGTTTATTAATAATCGCCGAGGCTTAGCTGTTCACTTGTTACATTCTCAAGGCCTAAGTGCTGATAGGCCATGGCCGTGGCTACTCTGCCCTTTGGGGTTCTTTTTATGAAGCCCTGCTGAATAAGAAAGGGCTCGTAAACGTCCTCTATTGTGTCGCTTTCCTCTCCTATTGAAACGGCTAGGGTTTCAAGGCCTACGGGGCCGCCGCCGAATTTTTCTATTATTGTTTTCAACATTCTCTTGTCGTTTGAATCGAGACCCAGCCTGTCTACGTCCAAAATTGTCAAAACCTCGTCGGCTACCTCTCTTGTTATTTTCCCTCCGTATTTTACGTCCGCAAAGTCTCTTATTCTCTTTAAGAGCCTGTTGGCAATTCTGGGGGCTCCTCTGGAGCGTCTTGCTATTTCAAGGGCACCCTCCTCTGTCAGGCTTGTTTTTAAGACCTTTGCGGAGCGGAGGATTATTGTTTTAAGTTCTTCGGGGTTGTAAAGCTCAAGGCGGCTTATTATGCCGAAACGGTCACGCAAGGGGGCGGTTAAAAGGCCTGCTCTTGTGGTGGCCCCTACGAGAGTAAACTTGGGCAGCTCTATCCTTATGCTTTTGGCGGAAGCTCCCTTTCCTATTATAATGTCGAAAACAAAGTCCTCCATTGCGGGATAGAGAACCTCCTCCACAAGCCTGTTTAAACGGTGGATTTCGTCTATAAAGAGAATATCTCCCTCTGAAAGACTGTTTAAAATAGCCGCCATATCTCCCGGCCGGTCTATAGCCGGGCCCGAGGTGGTTTTTATGCTTGCTCCCATTTCAGAGGCAATTATGTTTGAAAGGGTTGTCTTGCCTAAACCGGGCGGGCCGTAAAGGAGAACGTGGTCTAAAGGTTCCCCTCTTTTTTTAGCCGCTTCCATATATATTTTTAAATTTTCCTTAACCTTGCTTTGACCCGTGTAGGATTTAAGGCTCGACGGGCGGAGCTTCTGCTCTAAGAGCTGCTCCTCTGTTTTAAAGGCGGAATTTATTATTCTGTCCATGGCTTCTCCTTATTTTATGACAGGGCTCTTAAGCCTAATTTTATGGCGTCCTCTGTTGACATACCGCTTGTGTAAACGGCGGAAACGGCCTTTACAGCCTCCGTCCTTGAAAAGCCCAAAACAACCAGAGCTTCCACGGCCTCGCTCTTTTCCGAAACTGCCGAAACGCCTGAGGAAACGGCGTCTGTCAGAGCAGCCTCCGCCGAAACATCGCTTTCCCTCGCAAGCTTGTCCCTAAGCTCTAAAATTATCCTCTGAGCGGTTTTCTTTCCTATACCCTGACCTGAGGCTATCGTTTTGGCATCGTCCGAAACAATGGCGAATATAATCTGGGCAGGGGTCAAAACGCTTAAAAGCCCCACGGCGGATTTGGGTCCTACTCCCGAAACGGTTATAAGCCTGTGGAAAAGGCTGAGCTCCTCCGTTGTCAAAAAACCGTAGAGAGAAATATCGTTTTCCGACACGTTCATATATGTGTATACAGTGGTTTCTTCCTTTGATATGTTCATAAGAGTCAGGGCCGAAACATAAATTTTGCAGCCTATGCCGTTGTTGTCAAGAACAATAAAATCCTCCCCCTTATAGGCGAGGGTTCCCTTTATATAGTTAATCATTTTTTTCACCGTCCGAATATAAATTTTATTTATCAATTATATCATATGAACGTTTTTTTTACAATACGGGGATTTTGCTTTAAAAGATTTTTTTGTTATTTACGGCTTTACATTGAGCCTTGTTTTGATATATAATTGGCTTATTAAGACCGTTTCGGGTTTTGGAGGGTTTGAGAATGGAAATACGGGTTTTAAAATATTTTTTGGCGGCGGCAAGGGAGGAGAGTATTACAAAGGCGGCGGAGGTTCTGCATATTACCCAGCCTACTCTGAGCCGTCAGCTTAAAGAGCTTGAGGAGGAGACGGGGGTTAAGCTTTTTGAAAGAGGAGCAAGGAAGATAAGCCTGACAAACGAGGGGATTCTGCTCCGCAGGAGAGCGGAGGAAATTGTTTCCCTTGTGGATAAAACCGAAAGGGAGCTTATGGAGCAGGAGGAGCTTGTAGACGGGCGGATTTCCATAGGCTGCGGAATTTTGGCCTCAAGCCGTCTTTTGGCGGACATTATAAAGGGCTTTTCGGAAAAATATCCCCTTGTGAAATACGATGTTTTCACGGCCAACGCAGATATGGTAAAGGAAAGAATGAACAGGGGGCTTACAGACGTGGGGCTTATGCTTGAGCCTGTTGAAATAGAGCGGTTCGAGTTTATAAGGCTCGACATAAAGGAAAAGTGGGTTTTGCTGACGGCTCCCGATTCCCCCGTTGCGGGGCGGGAGTATGTTACGGCGGAGGACTTAAGCAAAATTCCCCTTATTTTCCCCGGCAGACAGAACGTTCAAAACGAGGTTGTAAACTGGTTCGGAGGCAGGTTTGAGGGGCTTAATATAATCTGCGCCGACAATTTCGCCGCAAGCTCCTTTGATATGGTTAAAAACGGTTTGGGAAGCCTTGTTACCCTTGACGGGGGTGCTCCTTATCTTGACGAAAGGGAGATTTACAAAATACCCCTTAAGCCGGAGCTATATTTTACAAGCGTTATAGCCTGGAGGAGACGTCAGCCCTTCAGTCTTGCTGTTACAAAATTTATAGAATACATAAAGGAAACTTTAAGGGATTAATGCCTTTTAGGCATAGGTCACCTATAAAATATAGGTATTTGATTTATTTAAGCATAGGTTTTATAACATAAGTACAGCCGAAAGGAAAAGAAAGATTCGGCGGTACTTATTTTTTATTGTAAAGGGGTGTGATTTATGGAAGCGGATATTGACCTTATTAAGGAATATATGAACAGTCTTGAAGCCGAAGAAAATGTGGGGATTGACGAGGTTAAAAGGCTTAGAAAATACAGGGCTTGTCTGCTTGAGGATATTCACACACAACAGCAGTGCCTTGACTGCATAGACTACCTGATTAGGGAGATAAAGGAGGGGAACAAAAAATGACAGACAGAAGCCTTGACCTGCGTCTGCCCAATGAAGAGCGTATGAAAGAGTGTAAAAGAACGGCGGCGGTTAACGAAGCGGAGCCCTTGTCGGAGGAGTTTCTCTCAGCTCAAAAGGAGCTTTTCACAGGGGGCATAGGGGAGAAAAGCATAGTCCAGCCGCCCTTTTTCATAAACATAGGTGAAAACATACACATAGGCAAAAACGTGGTTATAATGCCCTAAGGAAAGTGTATGTCGGCAGGAAACACTATTTATAGACGACAATGTGAGAATTGCCCTTAATGTTTCCCTTATTACAAACAATCACAATATGTACGAAAGGGATATTTTGACAATAGGGGATATTCATATAGGAAAAAACGTATGGATAGGGGCAGGGGCTGTAATTCTGCCGGGGGTTAATATAGGAGAAAACGCCGTTGTAGGGGCAGGGAGTATTGTTGCAAAGGATATTGACCCAAACACGGTTGTTGCCGGAAACCCGGCTGAGGTTATAAAAGTAATTGGATGCAGAAAAATTTAAAGGAGGTTTTTGATTATGGTAAAGCAAACGGCAGGAAGAGACGCTTTGGGGGAATTTGCTCCCAAATTCGCAGAGTTAAACGATGATATACTTTTCGGAGAGGTTTGGGCGAGAGAGGATAAGCTTCCCCTTAAGCTCCGTTCCATAGTGACGGTAACCGCCCTTATAAGCAAGGGGATTGTTGACAGTTCCCTTACCTATCACCTTTCGGAAGCTAAGAAAAACGGAGTTACAAAGACTAAAATGGCCGAGATTTTGACCCACATAGCCTTTTACGCAGGCTGGCTAAACGCCTGGGCGGCTTTCAGACAGGCTAAGGAGATTTATGCCGACGACGTTTCTTCCGAAGAACACGGCGGCTTCTTCGGTCAGGGAGAGCCTAATGTTAATTTTGCAAAATATTTTACAGGAAACAGCTATTTAAAGCCCTTGACACCTCCCGCCGCAGGAGTTTTCCTTGCAAATGTAACCTTTGAGCCCGCTTGCCGCAACAACTGGCACATTCACCACGCCAAAAGGGGCGGCGGTCAGATTTTAATCTGTGTAGACGGCAGCGGCTGGTATCAGGAGGAGGACAGGGCGGCGGTAAGCCTTGAACTGGGAGCGGTTATAACCATTCCCCCTGAGGTTAAACACTGGCACGGAGCTAAAAAGGACTCATGGTTCAGCCACATTGCGGTTGAGGTTCCCGGTGAGGAATGTTCAAACGAATGGTGCGAGCCTGTAGGCGATGAAGAATATTACAAGCTGTAAAAGGAGAGAAGAAAAATGATATTAAATGAAAATTATGTACTTTCAAACGGAGTTGAAATTCCCAAATTGGGTTTGGGAACATGGTTTATAGACGATGACAAGGCGGCGGAAGCTGTTCGCAGGGCGGTTAAGATGGGCTGCCGCCATATAGACACGGCGCAGACCTACGGAAACGAAAGAGGAGTAAGGGAGGGAGCAAGAACCTGCGGCGCGGCGTTCCCCGTGAGAAAATATTTGTTGCAACGAAGCTTGCGGCGGAGATAAAGGACTATGAGGGGGCAAAGGCGGCTATAGAAGGCTCCCTTAAGACAATGGGGCTTGACTATATCGATATGATGCTTATACACAGCCCTCAGCCCCGGGTTGATTTCAGGGAAGAGAAAAGATTTTTCGAGGGAAACCGTGAAGCCTGGAAAGCTCTTGAGGAAGCCTATAAAGAGGGATTGCTTCGGGCAATCGGTGTTTCCGAATTTGAAAAAGAAGAGGCGACAGCGGCTCTCTCCTTGAAGAAGCCGCCGGAACGGGAACCCGGCTTGAAGGCAGACGCTTCTCCGCAGGAGCCGACGCCGATGACATTTCGGCTTGGACGGCTGAGCTGAGACTGTCATAAGAAGGGAAAACAGCTTAAGGGGCAAGACGGTAATTCCCTTTATGACCGACGGCAGTCGGCCGGGTCACGTTATAAAGGACATAAAGAAGCTATGCTCCAAAGCGGAGATCTGCTGTGAAGCGGAAATCAGGTTTGACTCTGAGGGAGGAGCCAATCTTATACCCCCGAAACCAAAATCAATAAACGGATTCAAAATGTAAAAGCTGTTCTGAAAAAATACCGATAAACAACAAACCGTCCCAAGGTCAAGGACGGTTTGTTTCGGTTTTAAACATATTGATTTATTTATTTCTATACATATTCGACCTTATAGAGCTTTGCCATTGTTTGGAGCCTGCCGCTGAATTCCCGAAGCTCTTCAATGCTTCCGTTCTGATAAATTTCAATGAATTTTTTATTAAAGGAGCTGACCTTTTCCATTTTTGCCGCATAGTGAAGATTGTGGAGGTTTTTGACTATTCCGTCTACAAGGTTGTTTTTTGTTTCGGAGATCATCTTTGCTTCCACAATATCATCTCTTATGGTGGCCATTTCCTTATCAAGCTGAAAAGCAGCGTCGGCACAGCTTCTCAGCCGCTGTTTAAGCTCATCCGGCAAATTGCCGCTGTATTTATACCTGAGGGAGTGTTCTATGCTTGCCCAGAAGTTCATAGCCATTGTTCTTATCTGTATTTCACAGAGTATATCCTTCGGGCCGTTTAAGGTTATCATTTTATACTTTATTGTCATATGATAGCTTCTGTAGCCGCTTTCCTTTGTGTTCGTTATGTAGTCCTCTTCCTGTAAAACCTCAAGGTCGAGGCTGTTTCTCTGTCTTATTATGTTTACGACTCTCTCTATATCCTCTACAAAACGGCAGATTATCCTTATTCCCGCAATGTCCTCCAACTCCTCGAATATTCGGTCGGTGGGAATGTTCCGCCTGCCGGCTTTGTCAAGTATGCTTGAGATTGTTTTTACCCTGCCGTGAACCTCTTCCATAGGGGGCATAAGCTTTAAAGCCGTATATTCTCTTTTTATGTTTTCGATTTTGACAATCAGCTCGTCAACAGCCTGTCTGTAGGGGAGAAGCTCCTCCTCCCAGTTTATAAGTTCCATTTACTCGCCCTCTTTCATCGGAAGCTTTCTTCCTTTGTTTCCGTTATACTATGCTATATAATTCCCTCTTCCGAACACCTTAAAAAGGGATAGGGGTTTATCCAAACCTCTCCGCTGTAAAGCTTTGTTTCGGGGCTTATGCCTATGTGGGGGTGAACGGGGAAATTACCCCTTGTTCCCACTGTTTTGCTGTAGCCTGAGTCCCTCATATAACCTAAGGCCGTCCCTGCGGTTATTTCCGTTCCCTCCGCAAGCCCCTCGGCATAGGAGTCAAGGTGTGCATAGTAATAGTAGATGTCGTTTTCGGAGCGGACGCCGATCCGAAAGCCGCCCTTTTCGTTCCAGCCGATTTTTTCCACAACACCGTCTGTCATAGAAACAACCGTAAGCCTGCCCCTTATGTTTTCGCTGTCAAATATATCTGTCCCTTTGTGGGTGCGTTTTTCGCCGTAGGTTCTTAAAGCGCCGTAGCTGTCGCCGTAGTAATATTTTTCCGGGGATTTTGTGTTTAGGGAACCGCTGATTAATTGGCTCTTCGCAGTTTCACCGCCGATTTTTCCGATTGTTTCGTCACGCATTTTCGATATAGGCTCCGGCTATGCTCTCAAATGCCTTCCTCGCACTCGAAAAAATCTGCGGCAAATCTGCTTCGGCGAACTAATCATCATTTCCTTAGCGTTTCTTTAAGGAAACGATGATTTAATCAAAAAGTGTATTGTCAAAAAAATACAAATATGGTATA
>JAJQFB010000122.1 GCA_021201395.1 Clostridiales bacterium
CAACGGTTTCTGCCTCTTCGCTCTTTTCCAAGTGTTAAAGATGGGATTATAACATATGCAAAAGACTAAATCAAGTGTTTTCCGAAAATTTTTATGCTGTTTGTTTTCCGCCTTGCGGAATTTTACAATAAGTCCGAAAAATTTTTATCGCCTTGCAGGATTTTACAATCTATGTTAAAGGTTTGCTCTCCAAGCTTCCGAGCCTTTTTTCAAGTGCCTTTTTCTAAAGTGCAAACCTCTTAACCTCCTCGTCAAGAGTCTTAGCCGTAAGCCCGATATTCCGAATAACATAGCCGCAGCCGTCAAACTTGTTTTCAAGCTTAAAGTCTATAATCCCCATCATTTCCTCAAGTTCCTCATCAGTAATATCCTCATTTTCAAGGGCATTCTGCAAAACCCTATTAGGTATCTTGGTTTTTATCAACTCTATTATACCACAACCTGTGAGGAATTGTCTTTGTTTCATTAATATTTTTTGCCTTATTTGTGCTATTTTCAGCCAAATTTGCACTATACGCCGTCAAGGTTTCAAGGTTGGAATTATAATTTTCCCAATATGATAGCTGACTGTCAAGAGCCGCTTGTGTAGCATTGACAGTCTGTTCCATATTCGCCTCGGCAGTATCGAAAAGTCCAAACTGCCCTTAAGGGCTTTGTTCTCGTACATTGTCAGAAGAATTTTGCTTGGCTTATCTATCTTCATCTGCCAAAATGCAGCGCAGAGTTACACGTGCTCTTCCGTTGGCAGTACAGGTAAAAAGGGTCAAATCCCAGAGGATCGATTCGTCATTTACCATCTCCTCCACATTTACGGGTTTAAGTAAAACAGTTTCTTCAACCCTATAGGCAAACTCCTTTCCCTTTACATCGGTAAATATAACGCTGTCGCCCTTGTTCAGACTTTTCAGCTTACCGAAGTGCCGTTCGTAGTTGTGGCCGCATATTACAAGATCCCTGCTGAGAACATCTCCGCTGTAGCGGCCGGGGGCTTTTTTAACCCCGAATAACTCCATTCACTCATAACCGGCAGCTCAAGACCAAGCTGCGGAACGGAAAGAATGCCTATATATTCGGAACCGTCTATTTCCACAGACGATTCAGCCACGTCTGTCAAATATTCATTATTTTCTATGTATTCGTTCAAAACAAGGGCAGCCTTTGCCGCTTCACTTTCCGCTCTCCACGCTTCCGCCTTGTTATAAAGGAACAGGGACATCGCCGCCAAAATGAGCGTTGTCCCCAAAATCATAAAAGAAACACCTAATTTATATCTCATTGTCTTTCACCTTTTGTCAGAGCTTTGCCGAGAGCAAAAAACAAAATTCCGCTTACCGCCATTATGGGAACAGGCCAATTAAGCTGACCTGTTTGGGGCAGTGTCTGTATTTCGGGCACTTCCGTTTCGGTTTCCGGCTCGGATTCGGGTTCGGTTTCGGTTTCGGTTTCCGTTACAGTCTCCGGCTCGGGATTGTTCGGTTTTACCGTATCATCTGTATCATCGTCATCTTCCGATTCATCGAAATTTTCGACTGAGCTTTCGGATTTAGACGGATAGACAGGTTTTCCTCCGCCTCCTCCGCTTCCGCCGCCTCCCGATTCACTCGGCGACCCGGTCTGAGCCTGAATTTCCACCTTGGGGCTTGCGTTAACATCATATACCCATACACCGTCCTCGTCACTCGGAACAGTCACAACAAAGGGAGAAACGGTATAATAGCCTGTCGAAGCTTTTGTCTGCACAATCAAATACAAACCCAGCTCCAATCCGTCAAAGCTTACGCTTCCGCCCGAGGAAACAGAACAGGCCGTACCGCTTATTTTGTTATCCTCGGCATACTCCGCCAACTCCCCTGCAAGAGATGTGTATTCCGAATTTAAATCGGCATCACAGCCCGAAAACTCCTCCGTATAGGAATAAGCCATATTACCGCCGTCCAAAAACAACACCGCCGCATAATACAGTGTAAATTCTCCGTCGGAAACCGTATTTCCGTCGGTATCCTTAAGATCTATTGTGATTGAACCGCTGCCGGACATCGACATATTTAAGTCTGCGCTGCCTGCCGAGGCCGATGCGGAAATGTATGAACAGCTTTGGAAAACAAAAAATACAGTCAAAAACAGCATACACTTAAACCTTTTTATTATAATGCGGTTAAATTTTTTAATTTTCCTCACGGCTAATGCCTCCTTTTTTGTGCAGGTCATGATCCTCTTGTTTTCTGCGGTGCTTTTTGGTTGCCTTGCGTGTGCTTACCAACAGCCAAACAAGCATAGCCGCCAGCATCGGAATCGCCAGTATGGGTGCGGCGATTACCGAATCGATCTTATATGCGTCCGCCATAATTCTTATATGCATTGAATTATCCGTATCTATTCTGTGTCCCCTTACAAGCAGACGGTGCGTATTAACACTGTAGGGAGTACAGGTTAAAAGCGTACAATAGTCCTTTCCCTCTTCAATATACAAATCGCTTACTGCCGCAGGCAGAACTATGGATATTTTGTCAACCTCATATGTCAGTATTCTGTTCAATACGGTAATTGTAAAAGTGTCTCCCTTTTCCAGTCTGTCAAGATGGGTAAAAAGGGTTGTACTGGGCAAACCCCTGTGAGCCGAAATAACGCTGTGGGTGCTTTCGCCGCCTATAGGCAGACTGCTGCCCTCCAAATGACCCGCTCCCGAGGAAAGGGCGTCCGAGCCTGTTCCGTGATATATGGGAAGCTCAACATTTATTTTCTCTATTGTAACATACCCCATAATTCCCGTATCGCCCACGCTCAAAACTTCTTCATAGCCCTCAACACGTTTCGGGTCGGAAAGGGTTATTTTGCTGCCGAGCTCCGCCACAGCGGCGTTATATTTTCCGGCGGCGGCAAAATATTCCGCATAGTCCTTTTGAGACATACCCGCAACCGCCGCATCATATGAGGCTACGGCCTTGCTTTGTATTCTTGCGTTCCACCAGCTGCTTACAGGCGGATAGCACAGCAGGGACAGACCTGTGAGCAATATCAAAACAAGAAAAACCGTTGTTAAGTCGCTTCTTTTTTTTGTTTTTTTCTTCTTTTGCATCTTCATAGGTCTCTCCCTGCCGCCGCCCGGTTTAAAGGCTTCGGCCGGGCGGCGAATATTTTAAATTTTAGGGCAAAAATTTTTATGGCTTTATCTCAGCTAAGTTGGCTACAACGCAGTTTGGGTGCAGAGGGTGCGACCCTTCCACCGCCGTGGCATGCAAAATGCAGCTTATTAGTGTAAATAAAAGCTTACAGCATATGCAGTATAATCGGCTTCCGACGACGGTCCCCCTCCCCTTAGCGAAGGGGAGGCTTAAAGTGTCTGTCTTTTTGCTGCTGAGATTTGTATATAGTCATTAAAATTTTTTATAAGCTGCGTCCCATACGCTTTTTTGTAACAAGAAGCACTGCTGCCGCAAGAACAAGAACCGAACCGAGAGTATAGAATATCCTTGTACCCACACCGCCGGTGCTGGGAAGCTCTGTACCTTGACTGTTTTCGATTGTTGTGGTCAGGGTTGTGGTAGAATCATAGCCGTTATCGTCTGTTATGGGGGTTACAGAATTATTATTTGTGCCGAGTGATGTTACGGAAGAATCACTGTCATCGTATGCTGCCTCGATTGTGAACACTACGGGGTCGGATGTGTTATAGCCGTCGGGGGTTGTTGTCTCGACAAGTATGTATGTACCCTCGCCTAAATCTGTGAATGTAGCTGTAAGAACCTTTGTGTAGTATGTTGTGCCGGAAGCATGCTCTGAAGCAGCGGTATATGTATCAGCACTGCTGTCATAAGTATAATATGTAACTCCATCGGCAAATGCGGTTAAGTTTTCCGCAGCAACATAAGTTTCGTCATCTGCATCAACCTCATCATCGTCTGTTATGATATAGGTGTTGTCTGTTACATAACTGCTTGTTTCGGAAAATGTTTTTGTATCGCTGTCGTAGGTATAGAATGTAGGAGTGCTGCTGCCGTAGTCTTTCAAATTGTTGAAATCTTCTTCACTTACAAGCTGATAAAGCGTAAACGCCGCACCCTCAAGGGCGTCTGTGCCGTCTGTCTTATTTACATTAAGGTCATAGGTATAAACATAGGCTGAGTCTGTAAGGGTCGCCGTCTTGGAAGAATTGGAGGGGTCTGTGGAATATGTAAGGGTTACTGTGTTTTCTTCCGCTGTTCCCGAAACTGCGCCGCTGCCCAATACAGCCTCATAAGTAACAATAATTCTATATCCGGCATATTTTATTGCCGTATCGCTGTCAATCTCTACTGTGATGGTTTGGCGTGTGTCAGTTTCCGAAACTGTCCCTGTTGTAACGGTATAGTCCGCGCCTGCGGTCAGATCTGAGGCAACTGCGCTGCTGCCAACCTCCACCACGCTGAGACCGCTGATATTGTTGTCACTGTCGACCGCATAGGTAATATTTTCGGGCAGAACATCGTAAAACGTAAACGTATAAGTACCTGCATCATAATTTGCTGCGGCAAGAGGAATATAACCGGACAGTGTATATGTTATAACATCGCCTGCGCTTGCGGAGGTTGCTTCTGCTCCGTCAGCCAATTTTGAAAGTGTGGGAACATCGTTTTTATCAACTACGGTTACATGAGGAGCCACTGTATTTACCGTTACCGTTGCTCCTCTTGTTGATGTTATGTAGTAATAGCCTGCGCCGAGACTGCTTACATCAAGCACCAAATTTCCTTCGTCGTCCAAATTATCGGTGGTTGCGGTCTTGCTTACGTAATCACTTGTAATTGCTGACAGTGAATCTGCCGGTATATTGTTAAACCATTCAGCTACATATGACTGATCCACATCTATAGACTCGCCATTATAGGTCACAGTGTCTTTAAGCGATACTGTATAGGTTCCCGAAGAATTTGCCGTAAGTGTAAAGGGTGATTCATAGTCTGTATAGCCGCTTGTAACCAGCGTGTACCACGGGTCTGAACTGCTTATGGTATAAGACACACCCGACTGGTCGCTTGAATTGGCATCGGTATAGTCATAATTGCTGTTATAGGTTACGGTAAACACCTTATACGCCGTATAGGTCTCATCGCTTATAGGGTTGTCGATGGTAATGGTATAGGTTCCCGCATCCGCTGCCATAGCGGCGGTGTTTACCGCAAACACCATAATTAACGCAAGCATAAAAGCTGCAATTTTTCTGATTTTTTTCATTTTAATCATACTCCTTTTCATAAAATTTTCATATTTTTGTTCTAGCCGACAAGGCTTCTCCTTTTAATGGGAAGTATCTGCCCCTCATCGGGTCAAACTTCATTCATTTGCTCTCTCGTTTAAAGCCCATAGGCTTTAAACGAATAAGGAACGCTTCCGCAGTGCACCTTGTTTCTGTGCTTGCACAGAAATGAATGCACGCAGGCAAGTGTGACGTGGGGAGCGGGCGGATTGGCTTCCCCAAAAGGTTTAATCACTCCGCTCCTTTCTCCGCCGACTGTTTATAATCATCAGACAGGCCATGCCGAAAAGCAGCATTACTCCCGCTGAAAGATACGTAAGTTTCCCGGCCCCTCCCGTCGAGGGAAGCTTGACACTGGGGTCGTTTTTAAGGTTTACTATCTGATATGTTCCGTCAGAGCTGTCAAGCAGAATATCGGTCATATCCAACTGAGTTCCGCTTCCGTCTTTCAAAATGACGCTTTCTACTGCTACTGCTCCGTCCTTAACAACAAATGTCAAAACCGAACCCTCCGGCAGAGGATTATAGCCGCTTGGGGCGGTAATCTCCTCTATGTAATATTCTCCGTCCTCGAGAAGTCCGAAGTTTATTTCACCGTTTTCATCTGTTGTCAGTACGGTTTCATCTGCCGACCAGTTTGAAGAGCCGTCATCATTATAACTCACAAAATAGTAGGTTGTTCCGCTGTCGGTCTTATACATAACAAACTCCGCTCCCGAAAGGGTTGAACCGCTTGTTGAGTCTGTCTTTTTAAGTCTGACAGCCGGTTCATAGACGTTTGTGAAATATATAACCGCCGTAGCTGAACCGTCGTCCAAAGTAAACGTATAATATCCGTCACTGTCGGCTTCCGCTTCTTCGCTGTCAATCAACACCGTTACATCTACCCATATATAGTCTCCGTTAAGGAGGGATACGGGATAGCTTGTTTCTTTAATCTTATAAGTTCCCTTATCCAAATCAAGATAGCCTGTGGTATTGTAGTTTAATCCGTTATTTGCATAAAGCGTAATTTCTTCTCCCGAAGCTTCACCGTCTGCCGTATTATAATAATAAAACGAAACATCGTAAGTTTCTTCGGCGACCTCGCTTAGTCTTGACTCGGGTATTCCGCTGAGCTCTTTTATGATAGAAGCCCCCGTATCTTTAAAATAAAGGCTCAAATGTGTGGCGGAGGCTCTGACCCTTATTCGCCTTGTGGTCTGCGTGTCGAAGCTTTCGGGGTCTTCGCCGCCGGAGGACGTGCCTGTTACACTTCCCACAAGGGCAAGCGATGAATATTGTTTAGATGTGTCGGATATATTTGAAGCCGTTACAATGGTGTAGGGTTCAACTGTGCCGCTTTCGGTGTCATCGCTTTGAAGAACATATGTCTGCGTTTCATCGTCCCAAACCCAGTAATCTATGGTGTAGTCTATATCCTGTGAAAAGGAAACCTTGTCTAAAAAGTTTCCGGCAGCCCCGCCTCCTGATGACGATTCCGCAACAAAGAAAAATCTTGTAAGATACTGGCTGTTCGGAACAGTATAGTCACCGCTGTAATTTATCCATTCCGTGGATTTGTAATAGGTATATGTGTATGTGGTAACATCATCGGTTGTGGAAGATGTTGTATACAGTACATAGCCGTCATTCACCAAATCGCCGGTGGGTCTTCCACGCTGCTGCCGTCTGCCTTTACGGAAACGGTTGTCAATACGGTAACAGTAGAGCATCTCCACAGCTCGGCGGTTATTGTTTCTCCGGCATAATCTCCCTCAACAAGTGTATAATCGCCTTTAAATGAGCTTGTTATTTCTCCGAAGGATTTCGGGCTGTTTGTCACTCTGTCGTCATCGCCGTCTGTCACTCCGTTGCCGTTGTCCTCATTTTCCAGAATACTTGTTCTCACAGCCGACAATATGGTTTCCTGATCGCTTAAATCTATGCCCGAAAAAAGCTTTTCCGCATCCTCCGTTGACATAATAACAACGCACATTATATCAATTGTGTCTTTTTTAGTGGTGGTATAAGTGTAGTCGGTTGAGGTTGTGTTTCCCTCTCCGTCCTCGCTTTCGACTGCGACTGTTTTCGTTGAAGATGCTTTGTCAGTATCATCGGGAAAATATGTATTATAGTTGGCGGTTGTTCCTCTGGCATCTCTGCAGTGGTGGTAAAGATTCCAGTTTAGATTACTGCCCGGGGCTGTCAAAACGTCCTGATACAGTGTGGCAAATGACTCGCAGTTTAATTCCGCATAAAATTGATTGCTGTCGCTGCTGTCGTTTCCCGCATACATACCCGCTACGCCGTATGTTCCGGGATGAGTTATTGTATAGATATACGGTGCTATCTCGATTTTGCTGTAAACACCTGTGTTGCTATAATTATGGTAATCCGTAGTGTTCCAGTAGGGAACCTTTTCCGGTGTCAGCTGTGAATAGCCGGTGAAACCGCAAGTGCTGTCTTCAAAGCTTCCGTTTTCGATTTGGTCTGGATATTCAACATATTTAACGGCCGTATATTCATTTCCGCTGCTGTCTGTTACAACAACATAATAATATCTCAGCGCCCCCAAGTCCTCCGCCACATTAACTGTGTTTTCGCTCAATACAGTAGGCTCGTCAACAACATCATAGTTTCCCGTATCATCGACATCGGCTTCATCTTTGTCAAAATCCGGAGCATTATCGTCCGAATAGGTTATTAACGTAGCACTGGTGCTTGTGGTTCTGGTGGACAAAAACTCTTCGTTTGACTGATACCACGTATATGTATAACCGGCACTTTCGTCATAGGGGATTTCAACCTGTTCTCCGGCCTCGTCCACATAATACAATATTGCCTTAAATGTTCCATCCGCTTCTATACAGTCCTCTATATAAACCCCTGCGGGCGTAATTTCACCTGAGGTCAAAAGAGCGATTTCTTCCGAAACGGCAGCTATGCCGTAGTCTGAAAAGCTTTCGGAGGAGAATTTAACGGTTTTGACGCCGTCCGAATATTCCGCCTCGGCGGAAAGTACCTTGTGTGAGTCCTCGCCGAAATGAACAACGCTTATGCTGTCTGCGTTTTCGTCCGCTTCGGCTTCGGTCAGTGTTATTTCAACATTAACCTCACCCTTTGGCTCGATTTCCTCACCGTCCGCATAAAAGCCTATGCTGAAAAGCCTGAATTTGTCGTCGGAGGTCTGCGTTTCCGTCTCCGCTTCCGCCGTAAGAATTTCAAAGGACAGAAGCTCTCCTATTAAAGCCGGTATTTCCGTTTCCGCTTCGGTCTCGTCCTCTTCGTCCCAGCCGTAAAGCTTCGCTGCTTCGGCAAATCTTTCAATATATGTTTCGGAGTCCTTTTCATATTCCTCCACAATAAATTCCGCATCTTCGGGGATTTCGGCGTCATCACCGAAAGTAACCGAAACGGCAAAGCCCTCACCCTCGCAGGTCATTGTTTTTTCTCCGCCTGTCTGCGTCTGCGGCGGAAGTATGCCGAAGCCGATTATGCTTTCATCGCCGAAGTCATAAGCCGTTTCATATACTCCGTCAGGTTCGTTTTCGTTTGCCGAATAATCTCCCTCAATTACATAAAGCCGCAGGTCTGTTTCTTCGTCTTCGGAGAGACTTTCCGTTTTTGACAAAATTCCCACACTGTCGGCTTTGCCATCTTTATCCCTGTCGAAAAACACCAAATCTCCCGCTGAGGGGCTTAAGCCGTCGGCTTCCTTATAAAGCCCTGCCTCCGTTAAGACAGCAGTCCACGAATATGCTCCGCCGTTTACGGGGAAAACATCTTCGGAAACTCCGCCGTAGTGCAGACAGAACGCCGCAAACATAGCATTCCACTCGCCGTATTCGTTTCCGTACCATGCGCCGTAGCGTGTATAGCCCCGGTGTGTTTCGCCGTCGTCGTCAAGCTTAAAGTTATATATGCTTTCCGTATAGCCCAGCTGGCTTTCGGCGGCGGCGGCAACGTCCTCCGCCCAAATTCCGCTCATTTCCAAGGGAAGAGAAGCTTCGATTTCTTCAATCGTTTCAACATCGGCATTTTCGTCTCCGAGTACGGCGGTTTCTCCGTTTTCGGTCTTTTCCGCCGCCGAACCGCCGCCCGATTCACCGTCCGAGGCTTCGGAGCCGCCGGCTTCTTCATTTAAACACTCTACGGTATGTATATGCTCCGAAACATCGCAAATCAATACCTTTTCATAACATTCATCGGTATGTACATGAGCTTCGGGAAGCTCCGCCTCAAGAGCCCCTCCCGAGGCTTCGTCCTCCCCGGGGGTTACCTCGTATTCGCCCTCAGTCAAGGCTCCCTCCTCCATACCGCAGATTAAAACATATTCATAACAGCTTTCGTCATGTATATGCTCCTCAAAGCCGCAGTATGTACCGTTTGTAAGGGCAATGCCCGTGTAGTGAAGCTTCCATGCCACTCCGCCGCCCACAACAACAGCCAGAGCCAAAAGCAGACAAAGCCGTTTGTTTCTCAGGCGGTGTTCATCGCCGAATTTTTTATGTAATTTTTAACAATATTGCCCATAATTCTGCCTCCCTGCTTAAGGTTTTCCGCACTGCCCGCCCGGCTTTAATTTATAAGTGAAAATCTGTTCAAGGGCCAAATACGCAGAGCCGCCCTGCCCACAATCTGTTCCGTTTCGATACAGCCGATAACGCTGCTTCTTGAATCTACGGAGGTTACTCTGTTGTCGCCCATAACAAAATAACGGCTTTCGGGAACCTGATAAGGATAGCTAAGGTCTGTTTCGCCCAGAGCCTTGTCGGTTACATAAGGCTCGTAGAGAAGCTCTCCGTTGACGGTTACATTGCCTGCCGAATCGATGTCAATCATATCTCCCGGGCCGCCTATAACCCTTTTTAAAAGAAGCTTGTTTTGATAATAAAACGCTACTAAGTCGCCTGTTCCGAACCTGCCGGTTTTTGCCAAAACGATAACGTCCTTGTCTGAAAGGGTCGGCTCCATGCTGATGCCGGAAACCTGAAGTATAGGCACAAACAGCGTAGCAAGCAGAACCGAAACCGCCGCAACAACAACAAGAGCATATACGGTTGACCTAAGTATTCTTCTGTATTTTTTTGATACTCAATACGCTGACGCTCGGCTGCCACCGCCTCTTTACTCGGTATTTTCACCGGCTTCGGAATTTTTCTTTCCCTTTCCATGTGTTTTCATCTCCAAGTCCTTTATAATTTCGGAGTTCATCAGCTTCTCAAGCTCGGGGTGATTTTTTAAGACCTCTTTTATTTCGTTATAAAAAGCGGTTCTGCTGTGCATTATATTCCGCCTTGCCTTTTTGCGCATTGCCTTACATTCTTCTCTTGCTTCCCGAACAAGCCGCTCGGCCTCTTCCTCCGCACGGTTCAGAATATCCTCCCTTTGAGCTTCGGCACAGTTTAAAGAAAACAAATATTGGTCTGCGGCATTCTGAGCATCTTCAAAAATTCGGTTCAGACTCAAAGCCGCTTCGGCAATAGAGCCGGCTTTGTTAATCTTAAGCTGCTTTTCGTCCAGCCGGCGGCGAAGCTCTCCGTTTTCCTCACGGATCATCATTTCATTTTGCTGAAGAGCGTAAATAATCTCAATCAGCTCCGCTCGGTTCATTTTCCGCAGTTCTTTATCAGCCATAGCAATCCCCGTTTCGCTGTTTTTCGTCTGCTTCGCATACCGCATTGTGCAGTATGCAAAAGTATAATAAAATACCCCCCCTAAAATGAATTCACTTCAAATCAGGGAAGGATATAGGATTAACCGTATTTATATTTTTTAAACAAATTTGTAAGCCTTGCTGTTTTAAACACATATAGTTAAGATAAAAAATATATTTTCAGCAAAATGCCGAATTATTTCATCTGTTTTTCACACTTTATAAGCATTATAGCATAAACATTAACGCAATTCAATTCCTTTTTTAAGGAATATTTTAATTTCTTTTAATTTTCTTTTTACATTCTTCTTATTTTCTTCTTAACTTTTACTTTTTTGCAGCAGCTTAAAAGCATCTTTTATTTTCAGATTTTTGCAAATTTATATACTATAAATGAGCAATTTTTAGAATCATTGTAAAAATTGCACAAAAAGTCACCCTGCTAATGCAAGCACATCACCAAATGGTGTATATTAGTCATATGGACATCAACTCCTGTCTGTAAATGTTTTGCGGTAATTACATTATACAATTATTTGGCGTTGATGTCTATTTTTGTGCAACTTTTTATTTTTGCTCATTTATGGCTTGAGATTAAAGACAACGGCATAGGCATAGAGGAGGGAGAGCTTAAGAGAATTTTCGAGCGTTTCTGCCGCATAGACAAGGCAAGGAGCCGCTCTATGGGCGGAAACGGTTTAGGCCTTTCAATCGCCAAAGAGCTGACAGAGGAAATGGGCGGAAGCATAGACGCCTGCTCCTCTCCGAGAGAGGAGCAGGCAATGCTGCTTACCTTCCCCAAATATAAAGAGCCTAAGAAAAAGAAGCTGACCCCTGTGTAAAGTAAGCAGGAGTTTTCATATTTTCTGAGTACATTCAAAGGTTTTTGCGAAAAATATATTGATTATTCGGCTTTAATTTGCTAAAATGTATTTATGGAACCGCTGATTAATTAGCTCATCGCAGCTTCAACGTTAATTTTTCCGATTGCTGCGTCACTCGCTTTTGACGTAGGCTCCGACTACGCCCGCAAGCGACTTCCTTGCCCTCGAAAAAATTAACGTTAAATCTGCTTCGGCGAATTAATCATCGTTTCCTTATAAAAAAATTGCTGATGAGGGTGGTTATATGTCAGGCTCTGTTTTCGGGAATATATTTAAAATTTCGACTTGGGGCGAATCCCACGGAAAGGCTTTGGGTGTCGTTATAGACGGCTGCCCTGCCGGGGTTAATATAGACGAGGAAATTATACAAAAGGATATGGACAGGCGCAGGCCCGGTGCCTCAAAATACGGCACTAAACGCTCCGAAGGGGACAAGGTTCAGATTCTTTCGGGAGTTTTTGAGGGAAAAACAACGGGTACGCCCATTTCCCTTATTGTATTTAACGAGGATCAGCGTTCGAGGGACTACGGCAATATTATGAACCTCTACCGTCCGGGGCATGCCGATTTCGGTTTTGACAGCAAATACGGTTTCAGAGACTATCGTGGCGGCGGCCGCTCTTCGGGACGGGAAACCTCGGGGAGAGCAGCGGCCGGAGCCGTAGCGAGAGCCTGTCTTAAGGAGCTTGGGGTTGAGATTTTCGCCTATACAAAATCGGTGGGGAAGATTTCCTGTCGGGATTTTGACAAAGCCGAGATTTCAAACAATCCTCTGTGTATGCCTGACAGAGAAGCTTATGAGGCGGCGGCGGAGCTTATGGATTCGGCCTTGAAACAGGGGGACTCCGTGGGGGGAGTTATAGAGGGAAGAATTTCAGGGCTTCCTGCCGGAATAGGGGAAACGGTTTTTGACAAGCTTGACGCCGTTTTGGCTAAAGCAGTTGTTTCCATAGGAGCCGTTAAGGGCATTGAATTTGGTTCGGGCTTTTCCGCAAGCCTCTTAAAGGGCTCCGAGAACAACGACCCCTTTGTTATAAGAGAGGGGAGACCTAAAAAGCTTACAAATAATTCAGGTGGTATTTTAGGGGGTATGTCCGACGGAAGTGAGGTTGTTTTCAGAGCGGCCTTTAAGCCTACGCCCTCTATCTCCATTCCCCAGAGGACGATAAACAGGAGTATGGAGGAAGAAGAAATTGTAATTAAAGGCAGACACGACCCCATAATCGTTCCGAGAGCGGTTGTTGTGGTTGAAGCTATGGCGGCTGTTGCCGTTTTTGACCTTATGCTTATGAATATGGGGTCAAGAATGGATAACATAAAGAAATTTTACGGCAAAGGAGAAAGATAAATGTATAAATTAAACGGTATTGTAACGGACGAATTTGACTTTTTCAAGGGAAACGATGTGTATGAGCTTACAGAGAAGTACGGAAGTCCCTTGTATGTGTATAACGAGGGAATAATAAGGCAGAGATGCCGTGAGCTTAAAAATCTCGTAAGCTATCCCAAATTTTTGGCACAGTATTCGGCTAAGGCCAACACAAGCCTTGCCTTTTTACAGGTTGTAAAAAGTGAGGGGCTTCACGTTGACGCTATGAGCCCCGGTGAAATATATGCGGAGCTTGAAGCAGGCTTTAAGCCCGAGGACATTTTTATGATTACAAACAATGTTTCAGAGGCTGAAATGCAGTATGCCATTGACAAGGGTGTTCTTATATGCGTAGACAGCGTGGAACAGCTTGTGCAGTACGGCAGGCTTAACCCAAACAGCAGTGTAGCAATCAGGTTTAACGGCGGTATAGGCGCAGGCCACCACGAAAAGGTCGTTACGGCAGGAAAAAAGACCAAATTCGGCGTAAACCCCGAATATATCCCTCAGGTCAAGGAAATTCTTAAGCAATACGGCCTTAAGCTTGCAGGCGTTCAGCAGCACATAGGCTCCCTTTTTATGGAGATTGACCCCTATATAAACGGCTCGCAGGCTATTTTGGATATAGCAAAAAGCTTTGACGACCTTGACTTCGTAGATTTCGGCGGCGGCTTCGGTATTCCCTATAAGAAGCTGAGCGGCCAGCCCCGTCTTAACCTTAAGGAATGCGGAGAAAAGCTTGACATTGTTTTCGATAAATTTGTTAAGGAATACGGAAAGGAAATAACTTTCAGAATAGAACCGGGCAGATATATTTCCGCCGAGTCCTCCGTTCTTTTAACGGACGTTCACTGTGTGAAATATAACAACGGCCCCCATAAATTCGCAGGCACGGACGTAGGCTTTAATGTTCTTGTAAGACCGGCTATGTACGACTCTCATCACGACATAGAGGTTTACACAAGACAGGAAAGACCCGTAAACGAGGAGGAAATTACAATCGTAGGCAATATCTGCGAAAGCGGAGATATTATAGCAAAGGACAGGCTTCTGCCGGAGATAAAGGCAGGAGACATTTTGGGTATTCTTGACGCAGGGGCCTACGGCCATTCCATGTGTTCAAACTATAACAACAGGCTCCGCCCGGCTGAGGTTTTCATAAGAGAGGACGGAAAGGCTGTTCTGACGAGAAAAAGAGATACCTTGGAGCAGCTTCTTGAAAACTACATAAGGCTCAATTAAGAAGCGTAAAGTTCCTGCTCGGCTGGGGCAGTACCTCTCTGTCGGCATCCGATAGATGGTTCATAATTGAAGGAGGGTTTTTATGTCACCTAAGGATATTTATAAGGAAAAATTAGCCGCTAAAATTATAAAGGGGCTTAACAAGAGGAATATGGAGGGGCACTATGCTCCTACAAAGGAAGAAGCCTTGAAAATTGCCCTTGAGCTTATACCTCAGGGGGCAAGTGTTTCCTGGGGCGGCAGTGAGAGTATTAAAGAAGTGGGTATACTTGAGGCTGTTAAAGAGGGAAATTATACCGTTTTCGACAGAGATTCGGCAGGCTCCCCCGAAGAAAGAACGGAGATTATGAGAAAGGGTATGTTTGCCGACTATTACTTAGGCAGCTCCAACGCTATAACCTATGACGGAGAGCTTATAAACATAGACGGTATGGGCGGCAGAGTTGCGGCCTACATATGGGGGCCGGAAAACGTGCTTTTGTTTGTAAGCCTTAACAAGGCCGTAGGCAGCGTTGAGGAGGGCGTTGGCAGGGTAAGAAACTGTGCGGCGCCGTCAAACTGTGAAAGACTGGGGCTTAAAACACCCTGCACCCTTACGGGTCTTTGCGGAAACTGTTTAAGCGCCGATACAATTTGTTCACAGCTTGTTGTGACAAGATTTTCCAAAATTAAAAACAGGATAAAGGTTATACTTACAGGAGAAGAGCTGGGCTATTAAGAACCGAATATTGAGGATTAAGGACTGAGAGCTGTGAGCAGAGCAAAAATTAAAGCAAACATAAAACTTAAAAAACATATTTCAACATTCCAGATTACAATATTGGGTTTCGGGGCTGTTATTCTCGGGGGCTGTTTTCTTCTTATGCTTCCTGTTTCGTCGGCCTCAGGCAGCTTTACCGGCTTTTGGGACGCCCTCTTTACCTCAGCCTCTGCCGTCTGCGTTACGGGGCTTGTGGTTAGGAACACCGTCACATACTGGTCGGGTTTCGGTCAGGCCGTGATTTTGCTGCTTATTGCCGCAGGGGGTATGGGGGTTGTTACCATAAGAGCAGGCCTCTTGATTTTGGCGGGCAGGAAGCCGGATTTGGTTCAGAGGAGCGCAATGCAGGATAACTACGGGGCTTTAAGGCTTACGGGAATTGTGAACCTTATGTCCTTTATTTTAAAGGTTTCCGCCGGGGTTGTCATTTTGGGGGCGGCGGCCTTCGCCTTTGATTTTATACCCCGTTTCGGCTTTTTAAAGGGTCTTTGGTATTCTGTTTTCCATTCCGTTTCCGCCTTTTGCAATGCGGGCTTTGACCTTATGGGAAGCGAAGTGCCATATTCTTCTCTTACGGCCTATTCCGGCAATTTGGTTGTAAACATAACGGCAATGCTCCTTATAGTTACAGGGGGCATAGGTTTCGTTGCCTGGTATGATATAAAGGAATATAAGCTTAATTTCAAAAAATACGGTATGCAGACAAAGGTTATACTTTGTACTTCCGTTGTCTTGATTTTATTTCCGGCGGTTTTCTTTTGGCTTTATGAATACGGCGGAACGGGCAGAGAGGGACTTCTCATGGGGCTGTTCCAGTCCGTCACTGCAAGAACGGCAGGCTTTAACACAACGGATTTGACCTTTTTCAGCGAGGGCGGCATAATGATAATGATTGTGCTTATGCTAATAGGCGGCTCCCCCGGTTCTACAGCAGGCGGTATGAAAACAACTACTGTTTCCGTTCTTGTAAAGTCCGCCTTTTCCGTTTTCAAGAGAAAGGAAAGCACATCATTTTTCGGCAGGAGAATATCCGATGACATCGTTAAAAACGCCTCCGCTACTCTCCTTATGCATCTTACACTTTTTTTGTCGGGGGCAGCAGCCATAAGCTGTATAGAGGGGCTTCCTCTTTTAAGCTGCCTTTTTGAAACAGGCTCCGCCATAGGAACCGTAGGCTTAAGCCTGGGGCTTACCCCTAACTTAGGCTTTGTTTCAAGGCTCATACTTATATTTTTAATGTTTTTCGGCAGGGTCGGCGGTCTTACTCTTGTTTACGCCGCAATATCAACAAAAAAGAGAAATTTGGCGGAATTTCCAAAAGGAAAAATTACCGTTGGATAAGAGAGGGGAATTTATATGAAAACAGTTTTACTTATAGGCTTGGGGCGTTTCGGCTTCCATGCTGCCGTTAAGCTTAACGAGCTTGACCATCAGGTTATGGCTATAGACAGCGACGAAAAAAGAGTTGACAGGGCGCTGCCCTTTGTTACGAACGCCTTAATAGGCGACAGTACCGATGAGGACTTTATAAAATCCTTAGGTGTTGAGGACTATGACCTCTGTATCGTAGCCATAGGCAACAACTTTCAAAGCTCTCTTGAAACAACCTCTCTTCTCAAGGAGGCAGGGGCTAAGCTTGTGGTTTCGAGAGCGGCCACTGATATGCAGGCGAAATTCCTCGCAAAAAACGGAGCCGATGAGGTAATTTACCCGGAAAAACAGCTTGCGGACTGGACGGCTATGCGCTATACTTCAGACCATATTTTCGACTATTTCGAGCTGACGGAGGGCTATGCTATTTTCGAGGTTGCCATTCCCAAGGAGTGGATAGGCAAAAACATAGGCCAAATTGACATAAGAAAAAAATACGGCATAAACGTTTTGGCTTTGGAGAAAAACGGCACTCTTAATATGGCCATAACAACGGAAACCGCTTTTGACGACGGAGAAAGAATCCTTGTTTTGGGAACCTTTAAGAATGTCAGGAAATGTTTTAAACTGAATTGATGTTTAAAAACAAAAAAATGAATATAAATATGAAAATATACAAATAAGTCGAGAAATATATAAAATCATTAAGGAAGCTGCAATAAGCTAATTAATCAGCGGTTCCTTAAAGCAAGGCCTCTGTTTCAAGTGTGATGACGGCATAAAAGCCCATCTCATGACCTGTTTCATAACCTTTCTGATTTACCGCTTTCTTGAAAAGAAATCGGATGATTCCTACACCTGTTCGGAAATAATTTCAGCCCTTAAAAATATGAGCCTGTCTAAAATCGGCAAAGACGGCTTTGCACTCACCTGCACCCGTACACAGACTTCACACTTTCGGCGGCTTCCGCGCCGACTGTCAGCCTACAACCGAAAGGAGCGCGCACCTAATAACGAACAAGTCCAAAAAATGACCTCAATTACGCACTCCTCAAAAATCTAAAAAGTCTCCAATGCCGCTGTTTTTCAGCCTTTGGAGACTTTTAACCTGTTTTTTACTGTCAAAGATGAGATTATATTGAAAGCTTCATTTTGTCAAATCAAAGATTTAATAATAAAAAAAATTTTACCGAATAATTATATAAATATAAGGGCAAAAAGCCGAAAAAATTGGATAAGCTGACGGAAAGAGAATTTAAATTTGCGGGTTTTAGCTAAAACTCGACATAAAACTTATAAGTTTTTACCAATAAAAAAATTTTAAAAGGCTTTTACTGTTAATTTTCAGCAAAATTTTAAGTTTATTTTTGTACACATTTTTTTGAGGGGGAAAGGGCTTGAAAATAAGATATAAGCTTAATTTGGGACTCGCCATAACGGTTATAGCCGCCGCGGCAGCCATAAACTGTGTAAGAATAAGCCGAAAGGCCGGCTCTGCGGAGACAATGTCGGAAAACACCCCGGCTTATATTGCGGTTGTTATAGACGACTTCGGAGGCTTAGGGGAGGGACGGGAGGAGATGTTTAAGCTTCCTGTTAAATTTACGGGGGCGGTTATGCCTTTTATGGAAAACAGCAAGACCGATGCAGCAAGGCTCTTAGCCGAGGGAAAGGAGGTTATAATACACCTGCCTATGGAGGCAAAATCGGGTAATAGGAGCTGGCTCGGGGAGAAGCCCCTGCTTACGGATATGTCCGATGATGAAATTAAAGCCCTTTTGGAGGATGCTCTGTCGGACGGTTATGCTGTGGGAATAAACAACCATATGGGTTCAAAGGCCGCAGAGGACGAAAGAGTTATGGGTCTTGTTTTTGAAGCTCTTTCCAAAAAAAATCTTATATTTATAGACAGTATGACAACGGCAGACAGTTTAGGTGAGGCTATGGGAGAAAAATATGATGTACCCGTTATAAAGAGAGATGTTTTTTTTGGATTCCACCGACAGCAAGGCGGAGGTTGTTAAAAACCTTGAGAAAACAAAAGACATTGCACTAAAGAGGGGCTATGCCCTCTGTATAGGCCACGTAGGAGCCGAGGGCGGCCTTATAACGGCACAGGCCATAGCCGAAACCTACGAGGATTTTCAAAACCAAGGCATAAAATTTGTAACCGTCAGCGAGCTTAAAAATATAATTTACGGGAATTAAGGGCTTTTTATGGACTTTTTTAAAATCAAAGTGTATAATTAAATAATAAATAAACAGCACGGAAAGGATTTTGCATATGAAAAAATTGGGCTTCGGCTTTATGAGACTGCCTCTTTTAAATAAGGAGGATCACACAAGCATAGACATAGAACAGGTAAAAAAATGGTGGATTTATTTATGGCGGAGGGCTTTTGTTATTTTGACACAGCCTATCCATATCACGGCCAAAAAAGCGAGGAGGCACTGAGAAAGTGTCTTGTGGAGCGTTATCCCCGTGAAAGCTTTTTGATAGCCGATAAGATGCCTACTATAAGAGTAACCTGCCCCGAAGATTACCCGCGTTTGTTCGAGGAACAGCTTAAACGCTGCGGAGTAGAATATTTCGATTATTATCTTCTCCACAACATCTGGCAGAAAAGCTATGAGGACACAAAAGCCTTCGACGGCTTCGACTTTATAGCGGAAAAAATAAAAGAGGGCAGGATTAAACACTTCGGCTTTTCTTTCCACGACAGCCCGGAGCTTTTAGACAGGGTTTTAAGAGAACAGCCCCAAACGGAATTTGTACAGCTTCAAATAAACTATCTTGACTGGGAAAGCCCAAGCGTCCGTTCGGGAGAGTGTTATAAAACGGCAAGAAAATACGGCAAGCCCATTATAATTATGGAGCCTAACAAGGGCGGAAGCCTTATAAACCTGCCCCCTGAGGCGGAAAAGCTTTTCAGGGAATATGACCCATCGGTCTCAAATGCCTCATGGGCTATGAGATGGGCGGCTTCTCTTCAGGGGGTTATGACGGTTTTAAGCGGTATGAGCAGCCTTGCACAGCTTAAAGACAATATCTCCTTTATGTCGGAGCTTAAGCCTGTGGGTGAAGAAGAAAAGGCAATTATAAAAAAGGTAAGCGGTATAGTTTCCCGAAAATCCCCCATAGGCTGTACGGGCTGCCGCTATTGCACGGACGACTGCCCTATGGGAATACCCATACCGGAATACTTCGACGCCTACAACTCCTACATACTTACAAAAAATATGGGCAATGCGGGAATGTATTACAGGCGTTATTCAAACGGCAGGAGAAAAGCCTCTGAGTGTATAGAGTGCAGAGGGTGCGAGAGCCGCTGTCCCCAGCACCTCAAAATAACAGAGCATTTAAAAACCGTGGCGGCCTGCTTTGAACAAAAAGCAGACTAACGCTCCGTTAAAGCATCTTCACACCGCGGTTTTAAAAAATATTCAAATAAATGCAGGAATTAAAGCGTTAAGGTTCTTTCGTGAACAACAAGATAAAGCAGCATTTCCTTTACCCTCTTTCCCGTTGCTTCCTCTACGGCTGTTTTGTAAACGGAAAGCTGGGGGTAATACATTTTCTTAAGCCCCTCAAAGTCGTCTGTTTTGTCCGTTTTGAAATCCACGATTACAATTCCGTCAGGCTCTTCAAAAAACATATCTATTATGCCGTGGGTGAGTATAATTTCATCTCCGCCCTTTCCTTTAAAATCCGGATATATTTCTTCCGGAGAAAGACCCATTGTGAAAGAATGCTCCTTTTTGACATACACAGCCCCTGCCGCTCTTGCCGTAATGGGGCTTTTTACATATGCGGCAATTTTATCCTCCTTAACCGCTTCGGCTTCCCGAGACGAAATAAGCCCCTTATTTAAAAGCTCCTCTTTAAAGGCTGAAATATCATCGGGCAAATTTTTATAGTCAAGGGCGGATAAAACCGTATGGTAGGCCGTTCCCTCTTCCATAGGCGTAAGAGCCTCAGCCGATTTTTTTACAAACTCGGGTTTTTTAAAGACAAAGGGTTTCGGCCCGTAGGTCATAATATATTCTTCTTCTCCTGCTTCCTTTTTAATTTCCGTAACGGATAAATTTGTGGGCAGTGTCGTATAAGCCTTAAAGGGATAGTCCGCTTTTATAAGCTTTTTGTCCTTTAAGCTTCTGTTGTAAATTTCTCTGCCTGTGTTTTCTGTTACGCCCCTTAGTTCATACCAGTTTATATATTCTGTCTGAAAGGCTGTTTCTTCCTTTCCGCTTAAGGCACTCATAAGAACAGGCAGAAAGCTCCCTGCGGAATATACAGCCTCGGCAGGAATCTTTCCCGGCTTTACCATAAGGGGATTTTCATACCTTTCCCTGAGATATTCAAGCTGTTCTTCACAGTCCGTTATGTCCCTTTTCATAACCTTGTCGGAAGCCGTTATAAAAAGCCGCCTTTCAGCCCTTGTCATCGCTACATAGTAAAGCCTCATCCCCTCCGCCATAGTTTCACGGTTGTTGCTTATTATTGCCGCCCTGCTCGAAACAGTGTCGTAAATAATTCTTTCTTTCGGGTCAAAGGCATTCATACAGATACCCAAATTTTTGTCGAAAACAATTTTGCTTTTCCTGTCAAGCTTTATAAATTTACTCTGAACCTGAGACAGAAAAACAACGGGAAACTGGAGACCTTTGCTCCCGTGTATCGTCATAATCCTGACGGCGTTGTTTTCGGCGCTCAAAACCTGTGCTTGTTTAAACTCCTTTCCCTCCGTAACGGCGTCTATGCGGTTTAAGAAACCGTAAAGACCCCCTTGTGAGGTTTCATCGTATTCCTCAGCCAAATCAAGAAGCTTATCCAAATTGGCTCTTCTTTTTTTGCTGTCATTTAAGACGCTTAAATAGCTGTAATAGTCTGTTTCGGAATAAATTTCAGACAAAACGGCGTTTATGGGTTCTGTTTTGAAACGCCTTTCAAAATATTCTCTGTCGGAGAAAAATTCCTTAAGCTTATTACTTATTTCGTCTGTATGTTCGGCGGCATATTCCCCTGTAAGCTCATAAAAGGAAATATCTCTTTTACTGCCGCTGAGTCTTATGAGCCCCAACTCCTCTGTTGTAAGGCGGTAGAGGGGGCTGTGGAGAACGGTTACAAGGTCAATATCCGAAAGGGGATTGTCAATAACCCTCAAAAGGCTTAAAACTATCTTGTTTTCAATGAAGTTTGTGCTGTCCGCAGGCTTGTCCGTCAGGGCGGGTATGCCGCATTTTTCCAAAACGGATATGTAGGAATCAGCCACACCCTCAACCTTTTTAAGCAGTATAACAATATCCCCGCAGCCTATGGTATTATCCTCTTTCATAAGCTCCTTTATTTTCTTTGCAATAAGCAAAGCCTCCGCTTCGGCACTGTTTTCCGCCATATTCTTAAGCAGCGGAGTTTCTTCGCCTACAGCCCCATCGGGAGGGCTTAATTCCGTGCTTCTGTTTAATATGCTTATTTGAACCTTGCTCCGCTTTAAAGCTTTAAGAGGGGAATTTTCGGGGAATATAAAGGGCTCGTATTCCGTTCCTCCTAAGTCCTTTGTCATTATTCTCGAAAAAACCGTATTTACAAAGTCCAAAATTTCGGGAACGCTTCTGTAGTTTTCGTTAAGACAGACAAGGCTGTCTTTTCCTGTTCTTTCCTCGGAAAAGCTGTTATACTTGCGGGCAAAAATATCCGGCTCCGCATTCCTGAATCTGTATATGCTCTGTTTAATATCTCCTACCATAAACCTGTTGTTTTCACGGCTTAAGGCCTTTAAAATCTCCTCCTGGAGAGGGTTTGTGTCCTGATATTCGTCCGTTAAAATTTCGGTATATCTTTTCTTTAAATAGGCCGCCGTTTCCGTCTCTCTTCCCTCGCCGTCAACAAGCATATTAAGACAGGCTCTCTCTATGTCGGAAAATTCATACATATTTTTCTCCGACTTAAGCCTGTAATATTCGGCGGAAAAATCCTCAACGAGGCTGTAAAAAAGCTTAAGAGAGGGCAGGTGCTTCTTATATGTTTCATAGGCTTCGGGGCTTAAAAGGCGGCAATCCTCCCTTGCTTTTACGACAATATCCTTGGCTTTGTCTCTCAGCGCCTTAGCCTCTGTACTTTTTTCTTCATCTATCTTCTTAAGCTTCCTGTCCCATGCCGGAAATTTAATACTTTCAAGCATTTTAACAAGTTCTAAGGGATTTTCCTCCCCGGCAAGGGCTTCGATATTTTCCTTTTCCTCCCCTAAAAAATCGCTCCCCAAATATTCCCTCAAAATACCGTTGGCCTGAGAAACAAGCTCAAGGGCATATTTAAGCCCCATACCCTCACATATAACCTTGCAGGCAGGCAGAGCAGTATATTCCTCATAGTTTCCCACATCAAACCTTTCTTTAGTTTCCTTAAGCCATCTATCGGAATATGGCAGGGAGGAAACAGCCCTGTAAATTTTTATTATTTCGTCCTCAAGCTCCAGCCGCCCCACACCGTTTCCCGAAACCATATCGCACAGGTCGCAAAAGGGGGCATAAAGCTCCTCTCCGGCTTCATATTTTTTAAAAGCACCGTCGATTACCCTCTCCATAGCCTCCGCCCTTATTTCAGTAAGACGGCTTTCGGGGGCAACCGTAAAATTGGGGGCAATGTCGGTTTTATAGAAAAACCTTCTTACAAGCCTGCCGCAAAAGGAGTCTATAGTGGTTATTTCCGCCGAGTTTAAAAGCCTTAATTGCTTTCTCAGGTGAGCCTTGTTTTTTGTCTTTGGGTCGGCTAAAAGCTTTCTTATGTTCTGCTCTGTTCTACTCTGCATTTCCGCCGCCGCTGCCTTTGTAAAGGTAACAACAAGAAGGCTGTCTATGCTGTTTCCCGGCTCTTTTATAATATCGGCCACACGCCCCACCAAAACGGCGGTTTTGCCGCTGCCGGCGGAGGCGGAAACAAGTATGTTTTTATCCCTTGTTTTAACAGCTTTTTGCTGATTTTCCGAAAATTTCATAAAATTACATCCTTAATTTACGGAATCGCTGATTAATTAGCTCTTCGCATCTTCACCGCATATTTTTCCGATTACTTCGTCACGCATTTTCAACGTAGGCTCCGGCTGCGCCCTCAAATGCTTTCCTCGCACTCGAAAAAATCTGCGGCAAATCTGCTTCGGCGAATTAATCATCGCTTCCCTATTTTTTTAAAAACAGGCTTTTGATAGCGAAAGACTGTTACATATTTAAACCCTGCCGCCTTAAGCATATCATAGGCAGCCGTAAAATTATTTCCTATATCCTCAGGCCCGTGGGCGTCGGAGCCTACTGTTATGATTTCTCCCCCCAATTCCCTGTATCTTTTCACAAAGTCAAAAGAGGGGTGAGGGCCGCCTACGCCGTAGCGGAAGCCTGAGGTATTTATTTCAATGCCCCTGCCCTTTTCGATGAGGAGCTTTAGGGCTGTGTCAACAAGATCTGAATAGTCAAAGTAAGAAAGGCTGTTGTCCGAATAAATTCCGTAGCGGTTTACAAAATCCATATGGCCGTAGACGCAAAAAGTATCGCAGGTTTTTATATTTTCGATAAGCTCGGAAAAATAAAAGCCGTAGGCCTCCCTCTTATCTTTAAACAGCGAAAAATATTTCTCCCTGTCATAATAAAGGTCATACAATGCCACACTGTGGGAGGAGCCTATTATAAAATCGAAGGGAAAAGACCTTGCAAAATCGTTTACCTTATCCTTAATCCTGTTGTCGAGGCCTATTTCAACCCCCAAAATAATTCTAATCTCCTTTGAATACCTCTCCTGAAGCTTTATAAATTCAGGTATATATTTATTGTAATCCGAAAAGGTATATCTGTCGTCAAAATCCACGTGATCCGTCAGGGCAATCTCCTTAAGCCCTAATTCTATACATTTTTCAATCATACTTTCCGCCGGAGCCTCGCTGTCCGATGATGCATTTGTATGAAGATGATAATCCTCCCTGAACATTTTTACCGCCTTCCTGTCAAATTATATTTTGTAATAACACGATTATAACACAGCTTCCCCCGTAAAACAAGCTTTGAACCGCAAAAAAAGACACACCGTTTTTTGGTTTTGGCCTGTCTTTGGTTTACTCATATTCTTAAGGAAGTGCTGATTAATTAGCTCATCGCATTTTTAAAACCACCCTCTCCCGCAAATTCAATAATCAGGTGAGCCGTTGATTCTATAATCTCCTGATATTTGCTTATTTCCGAAGCCGTAAATCCGTTTATATCCGACCATTCATAATCGGGAAGATAACAAACCGCATTGTGAAAGCAATCTTTTTCGTCCGGCTTTTCAATATAAACCTTAACCCTGCCGCCCTCAAGCAGCTCCGAATGTACAATTTCCGTTTTATCGTCAAGCGTTAAAAAAGGATACATCATATTAACCGCCTCCTGTTTTATATGTTCATACTGCTATTATATCAGTTGTACCGCAAAAACACAATACCGCAGTTTTTAAAAAGCTATAAAAAGACACACCGTTTTTTGGTTTGGTGTGTCTTTGTTTTACTGCATTATTTTTACTGCTACCTTTTTGTCCTCATAGATAGCCGCCGCTTTTATGACGGTTCTGATGGCTTTGGCGATTCTGCCCTGTTTGCCGATGACCTTGCCCATATCGTCATCGCTTACGTGAAGCTCCAAAATAAGGGCGTCGTCGTCCATATAATCTTTAACGGAAACCTGATCGGGGTCGTCTACGAGATGTTTGGCAATAACCGTAAGTAATTCTTTCATTTAAAACCCTCCTCAGCGAAATTATAAAGCGCCGCCTTTTTTAAGAAGAGCCCTTACAGTGTCTGTGGGCTGAGCACCTTTGCCTAACCATTCCTTAGCTGCTTCTGCGTCAACCTTTAAAGCCGCGGGATGTTTAGTAGGGTCATAATAGCCTAACTCTGCTATAGCCTTGCCTCCTCTGGGAACTCTTGAATCGGCAACAACTATTCTATAGAAAGGAGACTTCTTAGCTCCCATTCTCTTAAGTCTGATCTTTACCATTGTGTTTTTCACCTCCTGAAAATTCTTTGAAAAAATATAAAATATATATCAAGAAAAACAATATACTTTTTCGGCATATCTTTTTCTCAAATCAAGCCTAAAGGGTTTACCTCATAAAGGGAAGCTTAAGTCCCCTTTTGCCCTTTTTCATATCCCCCATCATCTTCATCATACCCCTCATTTGGTCAAACTGCTTGAGAAGCTTGTTTATCTCCTGTATGGAGCGTCCGCTTCCCTTTGCGATTCTCCTCTTTCTGGAGCCGTTTAAAATATCCGGGTTTCTTCTTTCCTTTACGGTCATAGACTGTATAATGGCCTCAACGTGGACAAGAGCCTTTTCGTCTATGTCGGCATCGGATATGTTGAGCTTGCCCATTCCGGGAATCATTCCCAAAAGGTCTTTTATGGAACCCATTTTCTTAACCTGCTGCATTTGAACCATAAAGTCCTCAAGGTTAAAATCATTTGACCTCATTTTTTTCTCAAGCTCTTTAACCTGTTTTTCGTCAAAGGCGGTCTGTGCTTTGTCTATAAGCATAAGAACGTCCCCCATACCGAGGATTCTCGAGGCCATTCTGTCGGGGTAGAAAGGCTCCAGGTCGTCAAGCTTTTCACCCATACCTACATATTTAATGGGCTTTCCCGTAACGCTTCTTACGGAAAGAGCCGCGCCGCCTCTGGTGTCGCCGTCAAGCTTAGTGATTATTGTTCCGTCTATACCCAACTTTTCGTCAAAGGTTTTGGCTACGTTTACGGCGTCCTGACCTGTCATAGCGTCTATAACAAGGAGGATTTCCTGTGGGCGGACGGCTTTTTTAATGTTTATAAGTTCCTCCATAAGCTCTTCGTTTATGTGGAGCCGCCCTGCGGTATCTATAATAACAATGTCGTTGCCGTGGCTTTTTGCATAGGCAACACCGTCTTTGGCTATTTCAACCGGGTCTGCCTGACCCTCTTCAAAAACGGGAATTTTAAAGCTTTCGCTTACAACCTGAAGCTGCTTTATTGCCGCCGGACGGTAAACGTCGCAGGCCACAAGCAGGGGGTTCTTTCCCTGTTTTCTGAGCTGACCGGCCAGCTTTCCCGTTGTGGTGGTTTTGCCGGCACCCTGTAAGCCTGCCATCATATAGACGGTAGGGCTTTTTGAGGAATATGTCAAAAGGCTCTGTGTTGTTCCCATAAGATCTACAAGCTCGTCTCTTACTATTTTTATAACCTGCTGACCGGGATTAAGCCCCTCTAAAACCTCAACGCCTACGGCCTTTTCAGTGACATTGTTCATAAACTGTTTAACAATCTTAAAGTTTACATCAGCCTCCAAAAGAGCAAGCTTAACCTCTCTTAAGGCCGCCTTAACGTCCTTTTCCGTAAGCTTTCCCTTTCCCGTAAGCTGTTTAAAAGCCGACTGTAATTTATCGGCCAAATTTTCAAATGCCATAAAATCAACTCCGCTTCAGTCTAAAAGACTTTCCAATATCTCCTTAACCGCTTCTGTGTTTCCGCTCTCTAAAGCCTTAAGAGCCAAACCTATTTTTTCCTTTCGGCTTACATATTTTTCCGCAAGCCCAAGCTTTTCTTCATATTTTTTAAGCTGCTTTTCCGTCCTCCTGAGAGTGTCTGAAACGGCCTGCTTTGTAATGCCGCAGTTTTCCCCTATTTCCTGAAAGGACATATCCTCGCCGTAGCGGCTCTCGAAAATATATTTTTGCTTTTCCGTAAGCAGCTCTCCGTAAAAGTCATATATCAAGCTCAAGTAAACTCTGTCGTCCATAAAAGCCCTCGTTTACACAGTAAAGCCGTTTCAAGCCGTCAAGCCTTTTTACTTGACGCCTGTGACTTTATAAATTATACCAGAGCCTTGCGATAATGTCAAGCCCCTTCTTTGATAAGTTATTATTATTATCTAATAATTTAAATTTATGATTTATTGTGTTGATTTTACATTTTTATTATGATAGAATAAAAAATATAATTGAATAAAAAGAAAAGGAGAGAAATATTTATGAAAATAAGAAATTTAACGGCGCTGATATTGTCTTTAATATTGGCTTTTGTAAACATAGGTTCCGCCTACGGGGCTGATATTGCGGATGAAGCGGAAGCTGAATATTATGCCGCCGAAGAAACGGAAGAAACAGCGGAAACGGAGGAAGCGGAAGAAAGCGGAGAGGCGGAAGAAATCCCCGCTGAGGAAACCGAAGCTTTAGAAACCGAAGCTTTAGAAACGGAAGAGGCGGAGGAAGCGGAAACCGGAGAAACAGAAGAAACCCCTGCGGAGGAAGCAAAGACCGAATCCATAACTCTCATAAGGGCTCCCGGTCACGATATGAGCCTGAACATCGGCAGCACATTAACATATGCGGATTTAGCCGATCTCAGCGTTTCAGGGGAGGGTTATTCCTACAGAGCTCTTCTTTCCGATGATGAAAAGGCAGTATATGACGCCATATACGGCAAAATAGATTATGCAGACATAACCTACGGAACCATAGATTACATCGACGGACCCTCTGTCGACACATATATGGACATAGTGGAGGCGACTCTTTCTGATATAGGTATAACCATTGACGGAGAGGACGCCGCCTGGGAAGCTGCCGAAAATATAGGTATGGCCTTTGTCTTTGACAACCCCGAATATACGTGGATGAGCGAGGTAGCCTACGGTGTAACCGTAACCAAAACAATCATCGGTGACTATGTTACATATGAAATATCCGGTCTGGACTTCCGTTTTCTTGCCGCCTCAGATTCCGAAACCGTAAAATCGGATATGTCGGTTTTCGATGAATGGAAAAACAATGTTATTTCAAATGCTTCAAAATATACGGTATATTATGACAGCTTAAAATATGCTCACGATGCCCTGTGTAAACAGACAAGCTACAATTATAACTCTTTAAATTACGACTTCAACAGCGAAATATGCCGCTATGCCCACTGTCCTTTGGGTATAACAGCCTTAACTAATCAGGTTGTCTGCGAGGGCTATGCCAAAGCCTATAAGCTTATCTGCGATGAGCTTGATATACCCTGTCTGCTCCTTACGAGTGATGACCATATGTGGAACATTGTCAAAATGGAGGACGGAGAGTGGTATGGCGTTGACGTAACATGGGACGACAGCGATGATTCGGCAATAAACTATGACTACTTCCTAAAGGGAGAGGGCGTGTTTAACTCCGAGCCGGAGGAACGGGGCGAATACACAAATCCATTCGGCTTTACTCTTGCCTATAACGATTATGAATATACCACAACCACAACAACAACAACGGAATCTACAACCGAAACTACAACCGATGAAAATTATGTTGCCTCTCCCGCTTTTACAGTTGTAGGTGTTTTCGGCGGCAGAAACGTCACCTTTACAAGCAATACGGCAGGGGCTGAGATTTACTATTCGGCAGATACATATATATTGACGACAGACGATACCTGTGTTGTCAACGGCGAGACCGTGCTTTTTGAGGATTTTTACGGTACAATCTACGCAAGGGCTTATTATAACGGAATGTGGAGCGATGTTTCACGGCTTATTTTGAAGATTCCCGTTACGGCGGCTCCCGAAATTACCGTAGACGGAAGCAGCGTTACCATTGCTTCGGGAACGCCCTCAAGCTTTGTCTGCTATACTACCGACGGAACGGAGCCTGTTGTTGACAACGACGGCACGGCGGTAAACGGTACGTGGATAAGAAAGAACGGTGCAAGAGTAAATTCGGGAACAATAACAGTTGACTCTGGTGTAACCGTTAAGGCCATAGCCGTCAGGAGCTGCTTTACAAACAGTGTTTCGGCCTCGGCCTATGTTCCCGTAGGCTCTCCGGCCTTTACTGTTGTAGGTGCCTACGGCGGAAGAAACGTCACTTTCTCAAGCAGTACCGAGGGAGCCGTAATCTACTACTCCTCCGAATCCTATGTCTTAACCACAAGCGACACTAAGGTATCAAACGGCGAAACGATTCTTTTCGAGGATTTCTACGGCACAATCTACGCCAGAGCCTACTATAACGGAGTATGGAGCGATGTTTCAAGGCTGATTCTGAAAATCCCCGTTGTGGAGGCCCCGGAAGTAACCTATGAGGGCAATGTTGTAAGGCTTGTTTCCGGAACGAAAGACAGCTTTATCTGCTACACCACCGACGGCACCGACCCCGTTGTAAAACCCGACGGAACAGTAACAAACGGCACGTGGATTAAGGTAAACGGAGCGAGAACCACAAAAGGCTCCATTACCGTCAGCTCCGGAACAACCGTAAAAGCCATATCCATAAGAAACTGCTTCACAAACAGCAGCATAACCACCTGTACCGTTTCATAAAAAACAACCAAAAACAGCGGTATTCGGAAAATCAAGCTTCCGAATACCGCATTTTTTATTTATATAAATCCAAAAACACACAAAAACTTTAAATCGGCAAAATAAACCGCTTTTCCCCACTAAGGTATAACTTTATCAGACATAGCAATATTATACGAATTTACTCTTCAATTATACTCGGTAGTTTGACGGTTGAATTAGGGTAAAGCAGCTGCAAAGCTTTGAAAAGAGCGAATTTTTTTGTCAAATTTGAAAATTCTGCTTATACGTTACGGGCTGATAGTATAATATAGATGGGGTGATTATATGAGACTTGGATGATCAAAGAAAGAAATTTCTATATCATATTACATACACAAAACAATTCGCGTTGACGGGAAGAACAAATCGATTGAGATAAAGAGACTTGGGTCTTAAGGGTATATTTTCGGGACCTATGGTGTAAGCGATGCTAAGGCTTGGGCATATAAGCAGGCGGAGAATGACAAGCAGCATGGCGTGAGCAAGGAAAACCGCAATAGATGACGAAACGGGAACAATAACTGTCATCATATAGCAGACAAGATTAATTTTTGTATTTTCGTTTGATATAACGTCGCAATTTCACAGGATATTTACTGTCGATGTGAAAATATTTTGTCGTTTACTATTGAACAGCAGCTTATTGTTTCATACTATATAAAATGCAGAGATTATCTTCATTCGATAAGAGACGAATAAATAGAAAGGCAAAAAAACTGATTGCCTGAGGTGAAGCGACAGATCGCTCTGCGAGCTATACAGATCAGTCCGTAATTGACGGCGAAGAAAAATATGACGGTTTTTACGCTGTGTGTACAAATCTTGAAGATGAAGCCGAAACAATCATCAAAGCGAATAAAAGACGTTGGGAAACTGAAGAATGCTTCCGCATAATGAAAACTGATTTTGAAGCCCGTCTTGTATATGTGAAACGAAAAGACCGTATTCTTGCCCATTTTATAACCTGTTTCATTTCTCCGGCTGTTTATTGTTATTTAGGGAACCGCTGATTACTTTACACAGGGGTCTGTTTCTTTTTCTTAGGCTCTTTATATTTGGGAAAGGTAAGCAGCATTGTAAGCCCCTCTCCCGGAGAGGAGTAGGCGTCTATGCTTCCGCCCATTTCCTCTGTCAGCTCTTTGGCGATTGAAAGGCCTAAACCGTTTCCGCCCATAGAGCGGCTCCTTGCCTTGTCTATGCGGTAGAAACGCTCGAAAATCCTCTTAAGCTCTCCCTCCTCTATGCCTATGCCGTTGTCTTTTATCTCAAGGTAATATTTTGTTTTTCCCGAAGTGATTTTAAGAGTTATGTCGGCTCCGTCTCCGCTGTATTTAATTGAATTTGAGACAATGTTGTTTACAACCTGCATAAGCCGCCCCTCATCGGCATAAATATAATAATTCTCCGCTGCGGGCGGAATAAGGCTTAAGCTGTGTTTATTGTTTGCGGCAGTAAGTATGTTCTGTGTAATACAGTTTTCCGCAATTCGGGCAAGGTCAAGCTTTTTCATATTAAAGCGGACGTTGTTTGTGTCAAGTCTTGAAAGTGAAAGAAGGTCGCTTGCCAAAAGAGACATTCTGTCTGCGGCGTCGTCTATAACCTTGAGGAAGTCCCTCGCAGTCTGTTCGTCCTCCAAAGCTCCGTCAAGGAGAGTTTCAACATAGCTTTTTATGGTGGTTAAGGGTGTTCTTATTTCGTGGGACACATTGGCCACAAATTCTTTCCGCATATCGTCAAGCTCTCTGTGTTTTGTTATATCGGAAAGAACGGCTATAACGCCGCTTATGCTTATGTTGTCGCTTTCATAGGGTATAAGAGCCACGTTTATATATTTGTGGTTTTCCTCCACCACAATCTCGGTTATGGTGTTGGGAAGAAGCTCCGAATAGTCTACCTCAAGCTTTTCCAAAAACCAGTCAAGAGAAATTTTAAGCCTGTCAATATCCAGCATCTCATAGCATAAATTGTTGGCGTGAATAAGGGTTCCCCTTTCGTCAAAGGCGAGAACGCCGTCCGTCATATTTTGAAGCAGTACGTCAAGCTTTTTGTTTTCGTTTTCCATCTCGCTGACAGTCTTTTTAAGCTCGCTTGCCATATGGTTAAAGCTTTTTGAAAGCTGGCCTATTTCATCATTGCTTATTATGTTTATGTGTGTATTAAGCCTGTTTTTCGCCAACTGATTGGCCTTTCTCGTAAGCAGGGCTATGGGCTTTGTAATTGTGTTTGCAAAAACAAGAGCTACAACACAGGCAAGTAAAAGGGCAAGCAAAACAGCCACAAGGATTGTGGATGTTATCTGCATAATATTTGAGTTAATACCGGAAGCGTCCATCTGTACGTAAACCACATATTCAACTCTGCCCAGTCTGTCTTTTACGGGCAGGGCATAGGAAATCCACTCCTTAACCTGTGAGTTTAGGTCTGTGCTTTTCGTTCCGGAGCTGAAAGCCTCGTTTCCCGCAAGGGCGGAAATAACGGCGGAATTGTTGTAGTCTATAAAATCCTCCGAAGAGGCCGCCGTAGAAGAGGCGATTGTGTTTCCGGCGGAGTCTATAATATTTGCCTGAACATTGCGGAGGGTGGAGCTTGTTATATAGAGCTGAAGAAAGGCCTCCTGAAAATCCTCCCGGTTCTCATATCTGTCTATAATCTGTTCGGAAATATATGCGGCGCAGCCGGCAAGCTCCTCCTCGGCGTTTTGAATTTCCTGACTGCTTGTTCTTATTATAATAAAGGTTCCGCTTATAATCATAACTATAAAAACAAGAGTCAGATACATAAAAACCAGTTTCCAGCGAATACTGCTCATTTTATCAACCTACTCTTAACCTGCGAAATAATAGCCTATGCCCCTTTTTGTAATTATATACTGGGGCTTGCTGGGGTCGTTCTCTATTTTTTCCCTCAGTCTCCTTATGGTAACGTCAACGGAACGGGCGTCTCCCCCGTAATATTCATAGCCCCAAACCTTTTCCAAAAGAGCCTCCCTCGTAAAGGGCTGTCTTTTGTTTTTTGTAAGATAGGCCAAAAGCTCATATTCCCTCAGTGTCAGATTTACGCTGACGCCGCCCTTTGTCACCTCATATCTGTCATAGTCTATAACAAGGTCTTTAAATGTGTTGCTCGTCATGGGCGCCGCCTTTTCCTCTGAGGCTATGCTGCCTTTTTTGCGGCGGAGGTTGGCCTTTACTCTTGCCAAAAGCTCTCTCGTTTTAAAGGGCTTTGTAACATAGTCGTCGGCCCCCATCTCAAGGCCTATAACCGTGTCAACCTCATCGGCTCTTGCCGTAAGCATAATTATAGGCACATCGCTCTTTGCCCTGAGCCTGCGGCAGACTTCATAGCCGTCCATCTTGGGCATCATTATATCCAGTATAACAAGGTCGGGTTTTTTGGTCAAAGCGAGATTAAGCCCCTCTTCGCCGTCATTGGCCTTTAAAACCTTATATCCGTCTCTTTGAAGATTATATTCTATAATATTTACAATGCTGACCTCATCGTCCACAACCAAAACCGTATAATCCATAAAAACAACCTCTTTTCTTTTTTATTCACTTGCGCAAAACGATTCCTGACATTTATTATACTATATTTTTTTTACTTTTTCAACGCAAAGTATTAGTAATTTTTAAAAATTTATGTTATTATATAGAGAGTGTTTATTTTGAATAATTAAGGGTCATTTTAGACCTCGAAGGAAGTGAACCTATCGTGAAAACAACAAAGGAAGTTATATACCTGCTTGACAGGCTTAAGGAAGCCGGCTTTGAGGGCTATATCGTAGGGGGCTGTGTCAGGGATTATCTTATGGGCATAACCCCCCACGACTACGACATAACCACAAACGCCCTGCCGGAGGACATAAAAAGAATTTTCCCCCGTACTTTCGACACGGGAATACAGCACGGCACGGTTACAGTCGTTCACAACTGTGTAAACTATGAAATAACAACCTACAGAATAGACGGAGCCTATAAGGACAACCGCCACCCCGACGAGGTTATATTTACGGACGACATAACAAAGGACTTAAGCCGAAGAGATTTTACAATAAACGCTATAGCCTACAGCCCCGAAAAAGGCTATTGCGACCCTTTCGGCGGCAGGGAGGATATAAAAAAAGGAATTATAAGAGGTGTAAGAGAGCCCAACAGAAGATTTAGAGAGGACGCTCTGAGAATGCTTCGGGGGCTTAGGTTTTCCGCCCGTCTGGGCTTTGAAATAGAAGAAAAAACCTATGAAGCCATTAAAAACAATGCGGAGCTTATAAAAAACGTAAGTATGGAGAGAATAGCCCTCGAATTTTTAAGGCTTATAACCTCGGAACACTGCGAAAAAATTCTTCCCATAAGAGAAACAGGGCTTTTTGAATACTGTCTGCCTGAAATTTCTTATATTTTAAAGCAAAGAGGAGAGGAAATAGCCGGTTTATTAAAAAAGGCCGATAAATCGGAGGACATTGCCCTTTGTATAATACTTGCTTGTGAGGATAATCCCGAAAAAATACTTAAGAAACTTAAGCTGTCCAACAGTCTTATAAATTCAACCTTAAGCCTTACAGAACACTACAGCTTTAAAATAGACGGAAGCAAATATGCCCTCAGGAAGCTTCTTTCGGAAATGGGCAGGGAGGGGCTTTTAAAGCTTTTAAACATAAAACAGGCAAAGGGGGAACCGAATATATCCGAGGCCGAGGCCTTTATAAAAGCGGAGGAGCCTATAATCATAAAAGACTTAAACATAAACGGCAGAGACTTAACCGCCTTAGGTTTTAAAGGCCCCGAAATAGGAAAAGCTATAAACAGGCTTTTGGATTTTGTGTTTTTAAACCCCGAAAACAACAAAAAGGATATTCTTTTAAAGGAGGCTGAAAAATGGCGGCTTTAATTACAGGTGCAAGCAGCGGTATAGGCTATTATACGGCAAAAAGGCTGTCGGAGCTGGGCTTTGACACAATTATAACGGGAAGAAACGAGGAGAGGCTTAACCGCCTCAGCTCCGAGCTTAAAACAAAGACAAAAATAATAAAGGCGGACCTCTCAAAAACAGAGGAGTGTATAAGGCTTTATAATGAGACTAAAGGCGAAAACGTAGAAATTCTCATAAACAACGCAGGTTTCGGGGAATTTTCATCCTTAACCGAGGGAAGCCTCGAAAATGAGCTTAATATGATAGACATTAACATTAAAGCCCTCCATATTTTAATGAAGCTTTTTTTGACGGACTTTGAGAGAAAGGGCTGCGGCTACATTTTAAACGTAGGCTCTTTGGCGGCCTTTCTGCCGGGGCCTATGATGGCAACCTATTACGGAACAAAAAGCTATGTCTATAAGCTGACCCTTGCCGTCAGGGAGGAATTAAGACGCAAAGGCAGCAAGGTCTACTGCGGCGTTTTATGCCCCGGCCCCGTAGCCACGGAGTTTAACAACAGAGCCGGAGTAAAATTTGCAACAAAAGGCATAGACCCCAAATACTGCGCGGAATATGCCCTTGATAAAATGTTCAGAAAAAAAGCCGTAATCATTCCGGGGAAAAAGGAAAAGCTTCTCCCTCTTTTGGTTCATATTTCCCCTGCTTCATGGCAGGCCTTCTTCTGTTTTGAGTTTCAAAAGAAAAAGGACGGAAAATAAAAAGAGAAAAAAGCAAAAAACAGGGCAGGCCGAAGAACGGTCTGCCCTATATGTTCGCGGTGGTTTTATTTAACGATGAAGCTGTCAAGAGCTGCAATAACCTTATCAGCAGGAGCGTTGTCATGGATAGCAAGCTTGATGTCCTTAGAGATGTCAAGTGAGAAGATACCCATAATTGACTTGGCGTCTACAACGTATCTTTCTGTAATAAGATCAAAGTCGCCGTCAAAGGTGTTTAATACATTAACAAATTCCTTCACCTTGTTGATTGAGTCTACATTAATTGTAATTTCTTTCATTATAATCCTCCTCGTAGAATTTTCCAAATTTAATTGGTTGCAAAAACATTTGTTTTAATTATTATATTATACTAAAATCTTCATTTTGTCAAATCAAAGATTTAATAATAAAAAAATTTTACCGAATAATTATATAAATATAAGGGCTGAAAATCCGAAAAAAATTGGATAAGCTGACGGAAAGGAATTTTAAATTTGTAAATTTTGGCTAAAACTCGACATAAAACTTATAAGTTTTTACCAATAAAAAATTTTTTCAAAGCTTTTACTGTTAATTTTTAACAAAATTTCAAGTTAATTTTTGTACACAATTTTTTTTGAGGAGGAAAGGGCTTGAAAATCAAAGAAGCGATGATTAATTTACCGAAACAGATTACACTCAATCGGTTTTTCTGCGTTTTCAGACGGAAAACCATTGTAATTATTGTTCGGTTCTGATATAATCAAATAAAACAGAAAAATGAAGAAGATTTAAATCAGGAGGAGATAACGTGAAAGTAAGAAATTTTGTACAATAAATAAAAAGTTGCATAACAAAG
>JAJQFB010000044.1:0-24393 GCA_021201395.1 Clostridiales bacterium
ACTTTCATCACTATTTGTGCCGGCGTGTGCGGCGGAATGGAGATTATAATGAATAAGCTTGATTTTATTAATTTTATGTATGAATCAGGAGTTTTAACCTTTGGCGATTTTACCTTAAAAAGCGGCCGCAAGGCGCCATATTTTGTAAATACCGGAAATTACAGAACAGGTGAACAGATTGGAAAATTAGGAGAATTTTATGCTCAGTGTATAGTTGAAGCGGGCTTAAAGCCCGATGTTCTTTACGGACCTGCTTACAAGGGTATTCCTCTTTGTGTTGCAGCGGCTATAGGACTTGCTAAGCTGGGTGTAAATGTTGACTACTGCTTTAACCGCAAGGAAGCCAAAGACCACGGCGAAGGCGGTGTTATTGTTGGTCATCAGCTTAAGGACGGGGACAAGGTTCTTATAATTGAGGACGTTATAACGGCAGGCACGGCAATTCGTGAGACTCTTCCCATTATTAAATCGGCGGCAGACGTTGATATTTTAGGTGTTGTTATTTCAATCGACAGAATGGAAAAGGGGAAAATCGGAGATAAGTCAGCCGTTCAGGAGGTAAATGACGAATTCGGCATCAAGGTTTATAATATTTCCTCTGTGGTGGATATAATTGACGCTATTAAAAACAGCAGTCTTGATGTGGATAAGAAATATCTTGACAAAATGCTTGAATGCAGAAAGCTGTACGGTGTAGGATAAGGTTAAGATGTTCCACGTGGAACATCTTGAAAGGAATGAAATATAAATGAGTAAAATATATGCGTTGGCCAATCAAAAGGGCGGCGTGGGAAAAACCACAACAGCTATAAACCTTGCGGCCTATTTGGCGGCGGCAGAAAAAAGGGTTTTGCTTATAGACTCCGACCCCCAAGGCAACACAACAAGCGGCTACGGAATAGAAAAAACAGATATAAAAAATTCATACTATACGCTTTTAACGGGAGAATCTGAATTTGCGGACACAAAAATAAAGGCGGATTGTATGGATAATTTAGATATACTTCCTGCTAACAGGGAACTTGCCGGAGCGGAAATAGAGCTTATAAATTTCACAAGGAAAGAATATCTTCTTAAGGATATGCTGAAAGAAATAAAGGAAGAGTATGATTACATAATTGTAGATTGCCCACCGTCCCTTAACATACTTACACTTAATGCTCTTACGGCGGCAGATGGGGTTTTGGTTCCCTTACAGTGTGAATATTACGCTATGGAGGGGCTGACAGACCTGTTGTACACAATAAGCCTTGTTAAAAAGAAATTAAACAAGGCTCTTAAGGTAGACGGTGTGATTTTTACAATGTATGATTCCAGAACAAACCTTTCGGCACAGGTGGTTGAAGAGGTTAAAAATGTTCTTGACAGAGAGTCCTTTAAGACAATTATACCCAGAAACATAAGATTAAGCGAGGCTCCAAGCCACGGTGTTCCCATAAATATTTACGATAAAAATTCAAAGGGAGCCTTAGCCTACGAAAGGCTTGCCGAAGAAATTATAAAGAGGGGTGATTAATATATGGCGGATTTTAAAAGAGGTTTAGGCAGAGGCTTCAGTGCAAGAGGTTTAAGTGCCTTAATAGACACAGGGGAAAACGATGATCCAAATAATACAGACGAAAATAACGGCATAGTAGAAATAGATATAATGAAAATAGCCCCAAATAAATCTCAGCCGAGAAAAAAATTTGATTCGGAGAGCCTTGACGAACTTGCTGAAAGCATAAAAGAGGTGGGAATAATTCAGCCGCTTATTGTAACAAAAGACGGCGAATTTTATGAAATCGTAGCCGGCGAAAGACGCTACAGAGCCGCAAGACAGGCGGGTCTTGACAGGATTCCCGTAATTATAAGGGACTATAACGAGCTTGAAGCACTTCAAACAGCTCTTATAGAAAATATACAAAGAGAGGACTTAAACCCCGTAGAGGAGGCTATGACCTATAAGAGATTTAACGAGGAATTTTCCTTAAGCCAAGAGGATATAGCCAAAAAGGTAGGCAAAAACCGTTCCACGGTAGCTAATTCAATGCGGCTTTTAAAGCTTGATGAAAGAGTGCTGCAGCTTATTAATGATAAAAAGCTTTCAACAGGCCATGGAAAGGCTCTTCTTTCTCTCGAAAATAAGGACTTACAGTTTGAATTGGCAGGTAAAATTTTAAAAAATGATTTGTCGGTAAGAAAAACCGAGGAAATGGTTAAGCTTGCGGATCAGGCTGAAGAAGAAAAGACTGACAGGGAAGATAAAAGAGGACAGAATAGATTTGTAAGCCCCTACTCTTATGTTGAAAAAGAACTTAGGAGCATATTAAGTGCAAAGGTACACATACAGCCTATAGGAAAAAGGAAGAGAAAATTGGAAATAGAATTTTACTCTGACGAACAAATAGAGGGATTCTACAATCTTATTAAAGGTGCTGTGGGATACGAAAATAATGGAGGATAATCGGTATAATGAAAGAATACATATTAAGGCTGGCGGAAAACCCTTATTTCATTGCGGGGGCATTAGGAGGACTGGCGGCAGGTTTATTTCTTATTTTTATAATTTTAATTGCCGTTATTATTAAGCAAAACAAAACCTCAAAGAAAATAGAGGACTTTATGGGTTCCCAATATTCACAGATGAACCTTGAAAAGCTGTTTGTGGACTTTATAAAGAAAAGCAAAATCGTAGAGGAGCAGGAGCTGAATATATTAGCTAAAATGGAGGAAGTAAACAATAAGCTTACCTATACTCTTCAAAGAATAGGGGTGGTAAGATATAATCCCTTTTCCGACGTAGGCGGAGACTTGTCTTTTTCCATAGCTCTCCTCGACAACACCTACAGCGGTTTTGTAATAACGGGAATATACACAAGACAAGGCAGCTTCACCTATCTTAAGCCCGTCAGAAAGGGCAGAGGCGACGAAAACGACAAACGTTACAGACTGTCTAAGGAGGAGGCGGAGGCTGTTCAGAGAGCCATCGCTTCACACTGACAGATAAATAAAAAGGACTGATTCTATGATAAAATATTTGGCTATGGATTTGGACAACACATTTTTAAGGGCTGATAAATCAATCCCCGAGGAAAATATTGATGCACTTAAGAAGATGAAAGACATCGGCATAAAGGTTGTGCTATCCAGCGGCCGCTCCAATATGTCCCTTGATATATATGCCGAAAGGCTTGGGCTTGACTATGAGGGGAATTATATAATAGCCTATAACGGCTGCCGAATTTATGAAGCCGAAAGCAAGAAGGTTTTAAGGAAATATCTTCTGGACAATAAAATAGCCACAGAAATAAGCGGCATAGTAACAAAAATTATACCTAATACACTTTGCTACAGCGGCAGCAGGCTCTACACGGAAAACATTACCGAAATAACAAAACGCTACGCCAAAAATTCGTCTCTTAAGCTTAACCCGGTTGATGACTTACGTTCCGTTATGAAAGAGGACGCAGTTCAGAAAATAATAATGATAGGAGAACACGAAAAGCTTTATGGAGCATATGAAGCGGTTGTAAACAAGTTTGGCGAGGATATAAATGCCGAAATGTTCTATTCATCGGACGATTTATTTGAATTTGAAGCAAAGGGCAAAAATAAGGGCACGGCTCTTTTAGAGCTTGCGGAAATTTTAGGCGAGTCTCCCGAGGTTTTTGCTTCCATAGGCGACAACCAAAACGACATAGAAATGATAGAATATGCCGGATTGGGAATGGCCGTGGCAAATGCGGTTGAGGGTTGTAAAAGGGTGGCTGAGTATGTAACAAAAGCCGATTGTGAGAAAGGCGGCTTTGCAGAAGCCTGCGAATATGTAATTAAATCGGCAAACCGGGGGAAGTCGCCGAATTAATATAATAGGATAAAAACACATTGTCAATACCCTACTACATTATATATTATGGACGTAAAATCGTAGAATATACCGTCCAAAACAAAAAATTTCAAATATTTGTTCATAAAGGTATTCACAAAATAAAAAACTGTGGTATAATAACTTTAATTTAATTTTTACGGAGGTTAAAATATGTTAGATATAAAATTTTTGAGAGAAAATCCCGACATAGTAAAGGATAACATTAAGAAAAAATTTCAGGATTCCAAATTAGAGCTTGTGGACAAGGTTATAGAGCTTGACAGGGAATTCAGAGCCGCAAAGCAGGAAGCCGACTCTTTGAGAAACCAAAGAAACAAAATCTCAAAGATGATAGGCGGTCTTTACGCTCAGGGCAAAAAGGAAGAAGCCGAAGCCGCCAAGGCTCAGGTTCAGGAATTTTCCGTAAGGCGTGAAGAGCTTGAAGCTAAGGAAACGGAATTACAGGCCGAAATTAATAAAATAATGATGGTTATTCCGAATATTATCGACCCAAGTGTTCCTATAGGAAAGGATGACAGCGAGAATGTTGAAATTCAAAAATTCGGCGAGCCTGTGATTCCCGATTTTGAAATTCCATATCATGTTGATATACTTGAAAAGCTTAACGGCATAGACCTTGACGCAGCCGGAAGAGTAGCCGGAAACGGTTTTTACTACCTTATGGGCGATATAGCAAGGCTCCATTCGGCAGTTATATCCTATGCGAGAGATTTTATGATAAACAGGGGCTTTACCTATTGCGTACCCCCCTTTATGATAAGAAGCAATGTTGTAAACGGGGTTATGTCCTTTGCGGAAATGGACTCTATGATGTACAAAATCGAAGGGGAGGATTTATATTTAATAGGAACCTCCGAACACTCTATGATAGGAAAGTACATCGACACAATTACTAAAGAAGAAACTCTTCCCCATACTTTGACATCATATTCACCCTGTTTCAGAAAGGAAGAGGGCGCCCACGGCATAGAGGAAAGAGGTGTATACAGAATCCACCAGTTTGAAAAACAGGAAATGATAGTAATATGCAAGCCTGAGGATTCTCCAATGTGGTTTGATAAGCTTTGGCAGAACACGGTAGACCTTTTCAGAAGCCTTGATATTCCCGCAAGAACAATAGAATGCTGTTCCGGAGATTTGGCCGACCTTAAGGTTAAATCCTATGACGTAGAGGCATGGTCTCCCAGACAGAAGAAATATTTTGAGGTAGGCTCATGTTCCAACTTAGGAGACGCTCAGGCAAGACGCCTCAAAATAAGGATTCAGGGCGAAAAGGGCAAATATTTGGCTCACACTCTCAACAACACCTGTGTTGCTCCTCCGAGAATGTTAATTGCCTTTGTTGAGAATAATATGAATACAGATGGCTCGGTAAATATACCTGAGGTTTTAAGACCTTATATGGGCGGTCAGGAAATTATAAAATAATAAAAAGGAGATTTGCGAAAATGAAATTAAAGATATTTATTTTAGCGGCGGCGGTTGCCCTTTCTTCTCTTTCGCTTACAGCCTGTTCCTCATCAAACGAAGCAGAGCAGGATACAACAGAAGCAGAAGAGGAAGCTGCGGAAACAGATGAAGAAAATACGGAGCTTTCCGAGGAAGAAATAGAATACTACATGGCAATCAGAACCTACGGACTGCCTCAGCTTGAAGAACCGGAACAGGGTGAAACAATAGCCGTAATAAATACAAACTACGGAACGATAACGGTTCGTTTCTTTGAGGAGCTTGCTCCTCTTGCGGTTGAAAACTTCTTAGGCCTTGCAGGCGAGGGCTATTATGACGGCGTTATTTTCCACAGAGTTATAAATAACTTTATGATTCAGGGCGGCGACCCCACAGGTACGGGAATGGGAGGCGAGAGTTATTTCGGAGAGGACTTCGGCCTTGAGATTACGCCGGCTTTAAGACATTTCAGAGGCGCTCTTGCTATGGCAAATTCGGGAACGGAAAATTCAAACGGCAGTCAGTTCTATATCGTTCAAAACCCGGATATAGGGGACGATGCAAAAGAAACGTTTACAAATTATTTGGATATGCAGGACGAAGAAATAGAAGAGGGAACGGGAATCTATTTGTCAGACATTTATCCCACAGAGGTTTTAAACGAATATATAGAAAACGGCGGTTATCCCTATCTTGACGGAAGCTATACCGTTTTCGGTCAGGTTATAGAGGGAATGGAGGTTGTAGACAAAATAGCGGCCGTTGAAACAGACGACAGCGACAAGCCCCTTGAGGACGTAGTTATAAAATCTGTTTCCTTATCGGAATATGGCCTGTAAAAACAAAAATTTATAAAAATTAACTAAAATACAGACTTGATCTCGATTCGGGTCTGTAATTTTTACTTTCAAAAATATTCTTTTTAAATATAAAATAAAAGCCGGACTTAAGGAACCGCCGATTAATTAGTTCTTCCTTAAGTTGACAGGGATTAAATTTTATATTATTATATAGGGAAGAGGAATAAGCGGTAAAATAATATTAGGAGGCTGATTTTATGTCACTTGCAAAAGCAAATATTTATACGGCAGAGGATTATTATAATGTGCCTGAAGACGTAAGGTCGGAGCTTATAGACGGGGAGCTTATATATAACTTGGCAGCACCCACCATAAAGCACCAAACCTTAGCAGGAGAATTATTCGGAAGAATTTGGAACCGCATAAAATCCAAAGGCGGTTCCTGTATGGTTTTTCCTGCTCCTCATACAGTCAATTTATATAATAACAACAAAGCTCTTTTAGAGCCGGATATAAGCGTTGTCTGCGACTGCGGCAAAATATCCGAAAAATGTATAAACGGAGCCCCCGACTGGGTTATAGAAATTGTTTCCCCCGGCAGCATAAACAAAGACTATTTTGTTAAACTTAACCTTTACAAAAATGCCGGTGTTAAGGAATATTGGATTGTTGACCCTATGAAAGAAAGCATACTCGTTTACTGCTTGGAGGACGAACATTTTAATGTTGAAAGCTATAAATTTAAGGATAGGGTAAAGGCTAATATATTTGAGGACTTTTATATTGACTTTTCGGAAATGGAAATGTAATATAAGAACAAATAAGGTATACGGGGAGGAATTATTTAAATGGAAGCTTTAAAGCAAAATGTTTACACGGAAAAGGACTATTATGCTTTGCCCGAGGACGTAAGAGCGGAGCTTATAGAGGGGGAGTTTATATATAATTTAGCTGCACCCTCAAGAATACATCAGAAATTTGTAAGATTTTTGATTCATAAAATACAAACATATATAGATTATAAAGGCGGTTCATGTGAGGTTTATCCTGCGCCGTTTTCCGTCAGAATCTCTAATGACGATACAACAGTTGTCGAACCGGATATAAGTGTCATCTGCGACCCTAATAAATTAACGGATGCAGGCTGTGACGGAGCTCCGGACTGGATTATAGAAATTGCTTCTCCGAGTAATTTCAGAAACGACTATGTCCGCAAGCTTAATTTGTATAAACAAGCGAGGGTCAGAGAATATTGGATTGTTGACCCCGAAGAAAAAAATATAATTGTATATTACTTGAAAAATCGGGAATATATTGTAGAAACCTATACATTTGAGGATAAAATAAAGGTTAATATATATGATGACTTATATATCGATATTTCGGAACTTAAATAAATCCTTATAATCAAACAAAAGGTGTAATTTTATGAAAGCTGCACATATGCAAAAAAAACGACAGGGAACGGATTATAAACGGAAATCTTTTAAGTGCCATTCTCTGTCTTGCGATACCTATTGTTTTAAATAACTTTATACAGACCCTCTATAACCTGACAGGCACCTATTGGCTGGGGCAAATAGGAAAGGAGTCCGTAGCGGCAATAACCGTGGTTGCTCCCGTTCAGAACGTTATATTACAGTTCGGTCAGGGCATAAGCCTTGCCGGGTCTGTTCTTATTTCGCAGTTTTTCGGGGCAAAGGACGATGAAAACGCAAGAGATATGGCAGGGCGCGTTTTTGCCTGTGCGATGATTTTTTCTCTCGGTGCCGCCTTTCTCTGTTTTATTTCAACTTCGGCTATTGTAGGCTGGCTGGGAGCAGAGGGAACGGTAGGCTCCTCCGCAAAAACATATTTGAGAATAATTGTTCTTGATATGCCTTTTTTATTTATGATAAATCTCTATTCTGCTGTAAATCAGGCTCAGGGCGACACTGTGAAGCCTATGTTTCTGAATCTTTTGGGAATAGTTTTAAATATGATAATGGATCCTTTCCTTATGTTCGGTTTAAATTTGGGAATAACCGGTGCGGCTCTGGCCACTCTGTCGGCTAAAATTCCCGGTGCGGTTATAGCCTTTATAAGCCTTGCTGACAAGAAAAAACTGATTTATATCGACATTTTCAATATACATATTAAGGCGGACATGCTTAAAACAATTATAAAGGTAGGTTTGCCTATGGCCTTAGGCGGAAGCACTATGCAGTTCGGCTTCCTGCTTATTGCCAAAAATGTTCTTAAATACGGCGACGCTGCTACGGCGGCCTACGGCATAGGCAACCGTGTAAACAGCATTATAACCCTGCCCTCTACGGCTGTAGGCTCGGCTGTAGCTACAATAGTGGGTCAAAATATAGGAGCCGGCAAACGGGAGCGGGCGGAAAAGGCCTACAAATTAGCCTGTTTTATTTCAGTTGCCTTTTTATTTGTCTGCGGTATGACCCTTTCACGAAGCTTTGTAAACAGTCCTATAGTAAATATTTTTGCAAACGGAGATGAAGAGGTTTTGGCTATGGGCTCCGAATTTGTTTCCATAATGGCCTTTTGGTGCTTCACAAACGGAGTTTACAACTCCACATCAGGGCTTTTTCAAGGCTCCGGTCATACTCTTGTATATATGGTCGTAGACGCTTCAAGACTGTGGATTTTCAGACTTTCCACAATTTGGGTCTGTGAAAATATACTGCATATGCAGGAGCAAAGCATATGGTACGCCGTAGTTGTAAGCAACGGCATAGGGGCGGCTATGCTCTTTATTGCCTACAAGCTGGGAATTTGGAAAAAAGATATAATAAAACAAAAAAAATTAAAACTCAAAAATTATAAGGTGTTAATATTGACAGCGTTTTATTTTTATGGCATATTTATATATAATTTAAACATCTCTCTAAATTTTAACAGTTTATAATTAAGCATTCCTAATAAAGAATGAAGTTGTACTTTAAAAAATAAAATCTCCCATTATTATGTAAGCAGGTTTTGATCGAAGCAAATACATAGACAGACTGTTGTAAAATGTATTAAGCCGAATAACAAATAAGGGGAAATATAAGAAAAAATAGTTTTAAAATTTTTGATGCCAAAGGTATCCTTAAAAATATTAATGGTGTGTTCAATGACAACTCTGTGCTTATATAAATTGTCCCAATGTTTAGTGTTTCTCGGAATGCCGGGATACAGCCTGAGATTATTGTCAGTGTATTTATAAGTACATCTGACGTACGAGGAAGAAGTACAGGGAGTATCACAGGTGCGGGTTCTTTTAGTGCCTTGCTTAATAGATTTATGGTTCACCCATTTAAAACGAGCAGAACGGTGTTTACCGCCGCTTTTTCCCAAAAGATGAAAGGTGTTTTGTTAACGAAGAACCCCCAAAGACGTTGGGCGGCCATCGTAAAAAGGTTTTTACAATTTAAAATTATTGACAAAACCCTTTCACGACATTTGCTTCTTCTGGATAAAAATTAATATTGAAGAAATAGAATCACCTACTTATTTGCCAATGGGAACCCGAAAGGGCATTACCGGAATCCTATGGAAATTGGCATAGGGAACCCGAAAGTAGACATCGGGAACTGTAAATGTGTTTCATCAATAACCATAATTTTGTTTCTTCATTTAAAAACAATATGTAAGAAACAAATTCACAGCTTTTGGAAGAAACGCATTCACAGTGCAAGCCCGTTCTTGCCGCAGGCAAAAATTCTGACAATTTATGTGCGCATAAATCATTGGAGTAAAAACGGTGTGCTGCAACGAATATTTGAAGCCTTACAGATCGAGGGCATTATAAAGATTAAAGTAGAAGCAATATGTTTAGACAGCGCCACAGTAAAATTACACCCAAATGGAACCGGTTCCTTAAAAAAATCGGAAAGCAGTCAATCGGCAAATCAAGAGGCGGACTCACAACGAAAATTCATTTGGTCACCGCATCTGACAGATCGGTTGTGGATTTTGCCCTCTCCGGAAGAGAATCACACGACCTGCCGAAAGGAATCAAGCTGATTGGGAATATAACACACCTAAAAGAGCAAAAATATCTTTTGACGGATAAAGCATATGAGGGTGAAAATATGCACTCTTGTGCTGAAAATAAAGGATATATCCCGATTGTGCCTCCAAAATCAAACCGAAAAGATCCGCTGCAATATGATAAGGAGCGATATAAGCAACGTAATGAAATGAAATAGAGCGATATTTCCTGCACCTAAAAAGATTCCGCAAATTATTTACTCACTATGATAAGTTAGATATAATGTTTTGCGGATCATATATTTTGCTATGATTGTTGACGCTATTCAGCACAATAGAGTGAACAGGCTATAGCAGAATTTACTTTGGGAATTCACTCCTAACAAAAAATTCTAAAAATATACAAACTCTCTTGACTTTTGAGTATCTTTATTTTATAATATAAATACACTCAGTTAATGAAGTTTCTTACATAAATAGTTATATAGTTTGCAAAACGATGGTTTTATATCAGCAGCAGAAAGGATGAGGACAAATGGGCTATGACAATAGAATTATAGGTGCTAACATACGCTACGAAAGACAGCTCAGAAATATGACGATTGATGAAACTGCTGAAATGTTAGATATGGATTCAGAGTTTTTCAGTCTTATGGAAAGAGGTCAAAGAGTAATAACCATTGCCGAGCTTTGCAAAATAGCCGATTCTTTTCCATTTCCCTTGACACTATGCTGAAAAGAGACATAGACGGCATTGCCGAGGAAAAAGCAGCTGCTCCCCTTGATGAAAAAAGGAAGATGTAAAAAATCTTGCGGACACTTTAGACGAAGATGATGTTGATCATATATTCAGCACCATAAAAGGACTTTTAAAGGCAAGACGTGCCAAACATTAAACAAAGACAATATTTACAACAATAGCCAAAATAAAAGCAGTCTTTTGAGGGAGAACTTCAGAGACTGTTTTTATTTTGGATTTTAGGTATACAGCAAAACTCCCGATGGTTTTTAGAGGAAGTCTTTAGAACATTGATTTGTGATTTTTCTGAAAATTTCTTGTTATAAAAAATTCTGAAAAGATACAAAATCTCTTGACTTATAAGTATTTTTGCTTTATAATATAAATACACTCAGTTAATAAAGCTTTTTACACAAATAGTCATATGGTTTACAAAACGACGGTTTTATATCAGCAGCAGAAAGGATGAGGACAAATGGATTATGATAATAAAATTATAGGTGCCAATATACACTACGAAAGACAGCTCAGAAATATGTCGATTGATGAGGCTGCCGAAATGTTGGATATAGATTCGGGATTTCTCGGTCTTTTGGAAAGAGGTCAAAGAATAATAACCGTTGCCGAGCTTTGCAAATAGCCGATTTCTTTTCCATTTCCCTTGACACTATGCTGAAAAGAGATATAGACGGCATTGCCGAAGAAAAAGCAGCTGCTCCCCTTGATGAAAAAAGGAAGATGTAAAAAATCTTGTGGACACTTTAGATGAAGATGATGTTGATCATATATTCGGCACCATAAAAGGACTTTTAAAGGCAAGACGTGCCAAACATTAAACAAAGACAATATTTACAACAATAGCCAAAATAAAAACAGTCTTTTGAGGGATAAACTCGTGAACCCACCCCTGTCAAGTAGACAGAGCAAATAACAAAAGAATTATGTATAGCACATCGGATTATGGTGTGCTATATTTATTCTCAAGCTGCTTTCAAATTATGATATTCGATTGGTAATAAGCAGCCCAACTTTTCTTGGTAACGGTTATTATTGTAATAGTAAATGTATTTTTCGATTGCGGCTTTAAGTTCTTCATAGGTGTCAAACTTCATTAAATAATACATTTCTGTCTTTAAAATTCCCCAAAAGCCTTCCATCGGTCCGTTATCTATACATTTTCCAACTCTTGACATACTTTGTATCATATGAGCTTGAGAGAGCTTGGCTTTAAAGCACGGGCTTGTGTACTGAAAACCTCTGTCGCTGTGAAATATCGGTGTTGCCATTGGATTTTCCGAAACAGCTATATCAAAGGTCTGGAAAACCAATTCATTGGGAATCGGAAAGACATCCGCTCCGAATGAGTTTTTACCATACATTTTAAATGAAAAAACTCATTCACTGTGTTTTAGCATCTGACAAAGCCAATTTACAGGATAGCCGTATTCATCATGACATTCTTTTATGGTAATGTATCTGTTTTCAAGCCTTACTCCGCCTAATGTCGCCTCCTTTCTATCTCTGCCAATTTTTTTAAGACATTTGACGGCTTTGTCACAAAGCTGTTCTCCATCTCCAACCGCATCTTTTCAGATTCAAGCAGTTTGTTTTGTGCTTTAAGCCTGTCAATCTCTGATATTTCCGATTCCGGCTTTGTCTTTCTTCTGCGGTCAATAAGCCCGTCAATGCCTTTTTCTTCATATTTCTTTACCCAAGGGTATATTTGTTGATATGTAACATTGAAATTTTCCATAGTCAGCCTATAGTCCTTGCCATTGGCAATACAGAAATTTACAATGGGAACTCGAAAGATATCGAGCGGCGAAACCGGGCTTCAAGCGTGAATTTGTTTCCACCATTTGTTTTTTTTCGGAAGAAACAAATTCACGCCCGTCGAACATCTTTTCGATTCCTTTTGGTCATAATCTTTTTTCCTCCCGAATCGGTTGATTTTAATTCCTTATGACCATTGTTATACACCTCTATCCGGTTTTTGGGAATACTGTCGGATGAGATTTTATATTTTTGCAAATTTCTATTAAGGAACCGCTGATTAATTAGCTCTTCGCATCTTTAACACTGCTTGAAGTTTTATCTCTGCCGTCCAATGTTTGGTAGTATGAGCAGGCTGTAAACCTTCTAAACCCTGACTTTGATATATATACCATCATTTTCTCATTGTGCTGTGAGAAATATTATATTTTTCCCCAAGTTCTTCTAAGCCGGCACTTCCTGCTTCATATTCTAATACTATTTGACTTTTTAAGTCATAACTGTATTTACTCGTTCTTTCCATAGAAAAACCCCCTTAGTGTAGTTTTGAAATGTTTTTGTTATTTCAAGCATCTACTCTAAGGGGATTATATCAAGGGGGCTGTAAGCCTGTTTTCTTTTTTATTTTTCGGGTTTTATTTTTATGCAACCCTTGAATAATACTCCAAAGCCGTTTCTTCGTTTAAATCAAACTTTTTCATAATGTTTTTCAGCATATCATTTTTTTCAATATTTAACTCACAATAGGCCTCAATCAGCATTATTATTTTTTTCGTCTTTGGCCTTAACGGCTGCCTTTGCCGTTGCATCAGACGCTGCTTCGGCACTTATTTCTTCAAAAATTCTGCTCATTTTTCCCTGACCTCCTTCGTTTTTTAAATAATTTACACACTCCGCCAAAACCTCAAAATTCATTTCATCAGAGGATTTTGCGTTAAAATCCTGCATAAGCATTCCTATTTCGGTTTTGTTATTGCGGTAGGCTCCGTTTACATATATATCCATAAGTCTTTTATGGTAAATAAGATAAAGTGCCTGCGAGGTCTTTTTGTTTCTTTTATTTTCCGATACCGTATTCGGCCTTTACGAATTTGTCAAAGGCTTCGAGGCTCCTTATAACCTTTTCCGTCTCTATGCAGTAGGCCATTCTGAAATATCCGGGACAGCCGAAGTTGTCGCTTGGCACCAAAATAAGGTCATATTTTTTGGCTTTCATACAAAAGGCTTTTGCGTCCTCTTCGAGAGCTTTGGGGAAGATATAGAAGGTTCCGCCGGGCTTAACAACCTCGAAGCCTAAGCTTACAAGCTTATCGTAAATTAAGTTCATATTCTTTTCGTAAACCGACAGGTCGCTTGTTTTGTCAAGGACTCTTGATACCGCAAGCTGAATACTTGAAGCAGGGCAGTTATGGCCTATGCCCCGGCTTATCTGGCCGAAAATAACGGCTAAAATATCTCCGTCGGTACATCTGGGATTTACGGCCACATAGCCTATTCTTTCTCCCGGCAGACTTAAGCTTTTTGAGAAAGAATAGCAGGAAAGGCTGTTGTCATAGAATTTGCTTATATAGGGGCTGTCGGCACCGTCAAACAAGATTTCCCTGTAGGGTTCATCGCTTACTATAAATATGTCGTGGCCGTATTCCTTTTGCTTAGCTGTGAGAATTTCCGCAAGCTTCTTAACTGTTTCCGTTGAACATACGCTCCCCGAGGGGTTGTTGGGGGAATTTATCAAAACCGCCGCAACATTGGGATTTAAGCAGGCCTCGAAATCGTCAAAATTAATCTGGAAGTTTTCCGTGTTGGGCTTGACTGTTTTTAAAATTGCTCCCGTTTTGTTTACGTATTCATTGTATTCGGGGAAGTAGGGGGCAAAGGTCAAAACCTCGTCTCCCGGCTTCGTTACGGCTCTTAGGGCGTGGCCTAAAGCGCCGGCGGCCCCCGAGGTCATAAAAATATGCTCGGTTTTGTAGTCCATACCGAATCTCTTGTTGAGGCTTTCCGCAACGGCCTCCCTTACAGAGGTTATTCCCAAAGAAGGGCTGTAGCCGTGAACCGCCACGGGGTCGCTGTTTTTGATAATATCCAAAAGAGCCTCCGTAAATTCCTCGGCGCAGGGGACGCTGGGGTTTCCCAAGCTGTAGTCAAAGACATTTTCATAGCCTATCTCCTTACCCCTTTCCGTGGCGTACTCGCTGAGTTCTCTTATAACCGACTTTCCCGTAAGCATGTTTTTGTACGTTTCATTAATCATAGCTTTTTTTCCTTTCTGTGTATAAAAATTAATTATATTGATTATATTGTTTTCCAATTAGTGTCGATTTCGGCTTTAAGCTCCGAAAACATATTGTAAAATTTTTCTCTGGTGAGTTTTATAATGTCATACGCTATAGCTTGATTATAAGCATGAGCCACATTATTTCTTGCTTGCAATGCTGAAAGCCATAGCTCTTCATCAGTTATCATTCCAGCCTGATAAGCGGTTTTTAAAATTGTTCCCGGAGAACCTGTTGCACTCTTGTTATAGCCATATTTCTCCAAAATCTCTTTCATCATTTTCCACGACTATTCAAAACAAAGCTCAAACAAACCGACTAAACCGATCAATTCAACATTTTTATATGGTTCCTCATATTCATAAATATCTTTCAAATTTTTAAATGTTGCACAAAAGTTATCATACTTTTTCATATAATGCAACTCCCTCTTTTTTTATTGACTCAAGCAATTCTTCCTGTACACACCCATCCAAGTTCACAACATCGTATTTTAACAGCGTGTATGTTTCTTCATCAACATCAAGGGAAAACCTCGTTGTGTTCCCGCCGGAAACAGCAAGGTCAATATCGCTTGTTTTGTGATAATCTCCCCTTGCTCTTGAACCGAACAATATAACCTTTTTCAGATTATTCTGTTTTGCCAAATCCTGTATTTCACCTATTACTCTGTCGCTGACCTATTACTCTGTCGCTGATACCTGTATTCATTTTACATCACCTGCTTGTTTACAACCCGAACAGGCTCAAGCCCCTCGGAAATTCTTTTTATGTTCTCCCAGGCCATAGTGTAGCTCCTCTTAAAGCTTGAAGCCGTAATTCCGCCTATATGGGGGCTGAACAATATCTTTTCGGAGGCTGCTTTATCCATATTGAGAAGAACATTATCCGCTCCCACAGGCTCTCCCTCTATGGTATCAAGGCCTGCTTTAGCAATTTTTCCCTTTTGAATCGCCCTTATAAGAGCCTCGCTGTCAACGATTTCTCCCCTTGAGGTATTTATAATGTAGGAACCGTCCCTCATCTTGTCAAAAAAATCATCGTTTACCATATGCCTTGTTTTATCCGTAACGGGAAGATGTATGCTTATCATATTGCATTTTTTAAGAAGCTCATCAAGGGGCAGATATTTTGCACTGTATTCCTTTTCCGTTTCGGCGCTTGCCCCGGAGGTGTTATAAAAATAGGTTTCCGCCCCAAAAGCCGCCGTCAGCTTAGCTGTGCATTTTGCAATATCCCCGAAGCCCAAAAGGCCTATTGTAAAGTCGGAAAGCTCGAATAAATTTCCCTCTTTCATATAATTTTCTTTTGTTATAATCTGCCTGCCCTCTCTGACGTCTGTGTCCCCCTGTTTAACGTCTCTTAAAAGCCCCAGCATAAGCAGTATTGTCTGCTCCGCCACAGCCATAGCGTTCATTCCCTGACAGTTGCAGACATAAACACCCTTTCTTTTGGCAGCCTGAATATCAATATAGTTATAACCTACACCCTCGGAGTGTATAAGCTTAAGGTTAGGCATATTCTCAATAATCTCTCCGCTTATCTCTCCTATGGCGTCTGCTATTATAAAATCCGCATCTGCCCCGGCCTTTAAAATTTCATCGGCAGACAGCCCCATAGGTATATCAATAAGCTCAAAGTTCCCCGTAAATTCGTCCTCTTTTGTATATCTCTCAACATTCCCCTTTTTTCCTATGTGCAAAAGCTTCATACGCTTCCTCCTTAATATTTTACACCGTAATCCCCACGGCAGTTGGCAACTCTATAGCCTATTCTCTTAATTCTGTTCCTCAGGCATACATTGCACTCCGCCGCTTCCTCTCCCATACATATTTTGTTGTCATAGAGAGAATATTTTTTCCTTACCCCTACGGGGGATAAATTGGGCATAAGTACATTTGCCCCGGCTAAAATTCCTTTTTCCCTGCCCATAGGGTCAAGAGTTCCCAGAGCCGTTGTGGCCGGCAGCAGAACCTTTGGGAATATAAGCCTTAAAACCGAAAGAAGAACAAGGGTATCTTTTACGCTTCCCGATTTAAAGTCTTTAAAGGGGGTGTCCTTATGGGTTATATAGGGGCCTATGCCTATCATATGGGGCTGTAAGTCCTGCATAAATTTTATATCCTCATATATGCACTCAACGGTCTGAAAGGGAGAGCCTGCCATAATTCCGCAGCCCGTCTGATAGCCTATATTTTTTAAATTATAAAGACATTCCTTTCTGTTTTTAAGGGACATATACCCGGGGTGAAGCTTTTTGTAGTGGTTTTCATCGGCGGTTTCGTGCCTTAACAAATATCTGTCGGCACTTGCCTCGAAAAGCCGCTTATAGCTCTCAGCGGAGCGTTCTCCCAGAGAAAGAGTAACGGCGCAGTCGGGACACTCCCTCTTTATTCTCCCGACGATTCTTTCCATAACCTCATCGGTAAAATATTCGTCCTCGCCCCCCTGCAAAACAAAGGTGTAAAAACCCAAACTCCGCCCAATACGGCAGCACTCTGAAATAACCTCTTCGCTTAAGCGGTACCTCTCCGCTCTGCCGTTGCTTTTTCTTATGCCGCAGTAAAAGCAGTCATTTTTACAAAAGCTTGAAATTTCCACAAGCCCCCGAAGATAAATATTCTTTCCGAAGCTGTTTATGCTTACCTGTCTTGCCTTTGAAAAAAGCTCCTCCCTTTCCTCCTCGGAAAAGTCAAAAACCGCTTTAAGCTCCTCAAAGCTTATATTTCTGTTTTTATATATATTTTCAACGATCTCATTCATAACAGCTCATATCCCTAAAATTATTTCTTTATATACAATTATAAAGGCTTTTTAATAAGGTGTCAATTAAAAATATTTAAGGAACCGCTGATTAATTAGCTCATCACAACTTCGCCGCAGATTTTTCCGATTGCTTCGTCACACATTTTCAGCGTAGGCTCCGGCTGCGCCCTCAAATGCTTTCCTCGAGAATCGAAAAGACGTTCGACGGGCTTCAGCCCGGTTTTGCGTCAGCAAAACTTCTGAACACTCGAAAAAATCTGCGGCAAATCTGCTCCGGCGAATTAATCATCGCTTCCTTAAAAACACCTGCCTCAAAGGAAACAGGTGTTTTCAGCTCTATTCGGTTTCATATTCAAGATATAAATCTTCCAGTTTCATTTCAAGATAGTCTGTAACCTCATCATCATATATTTCATAGATATAGGTGTCTATGAGCTGAAAATAATATGAGTTTTCGACTATATAGTTAAAATCTTCATCTGTATAGATATAGGTTTCCATAATATTTGAAACATAGCCGAAAAAGTCAACAACCTCGATAATATATTTGGCAAGCTCCTCATATTCGCCGTTTAAATATATAACACCCTCATATTCGCTGTCAAAGAAAGCCTTAAACATATATTTGGCACAGCTGTCTAGGCTTTCCTCCATAGTAAGCTCATTATCGGTTATCAGTATGTCGGAATAGTCCTTTGAAAGAAAATCCTTTATAACTCCCTTAACAAGGGGGTTGTCTGCGTTTTCCTTAAGACCGTCAAAAAGAGCCTTTAAAACTTCCCCCTCGTCTGTATCGCCGTAATAGCTTCCGTAGAAATCATTGTAATAGTCAAAGTATTCATAATCGCCGTATTCGTCATCTTCGGCGTAAAAACCGTCATAGTCATACTTGCTGTAGTCCGGGTTTTCGCCGTAATATTCCTTACACAGCTCCACAAGCTCTTCATAGCCCGAATTATCGGCTAATTTTTCACTCTGGTAAATATCCATATCGGAGAAAACAAAAACCACGGGGAAAGGCTCTCCGGCAAACTCTACGTTTTGGGTATAGGTTTCGGAAACAATGCTTATTTGATTAAATTCCTCATCATAATAGGCGGAGCCGTCCAAAATTTCTATAATTTCCTTTAGGGGAGCCATCGTAAAGCCCTCTTTTATAAAGGGGGTATGGTTCAAAATTCCCATTTTGTCCTCTCCCGTGTCGTCAAAAAGGGAGATAACGCCGTAGGAATAGTTGTCTATAACGTAGGAATAGGCTCCGTTGTCTATATTTAAGCTGAATCTTCCGTCGGCGGTTTCCAAAATCAAAATTTTGCCCGAAGATGAGTCCCTAAAGCTTACCTCTCTGTTTAAATAAGCCTCTAAAACAGGCCTTAAGGGAACGTAAACCTCTCCCTCTATTATTTCAGGTTCAACCTCAAACTCTATTTTCTTATTGTCAACATAAACCTCGGGAATATCCTCAAAACCGTAAACCGCAAGACCTCCCGAGGCAAAAACAAAGGCCATACAAAGACACGCAAATTTTTTCAAAATCTTCACACTCCCCTAATGAATATATGAGGCCTGAATAACATCTGAGCCGTAATAATAGTAAACCCAGTCGTCCCCGAAATAGCTTTTATACATTTCCTTAAGCCTCTCGTCGTCGCTTAAGTCCGATTCTTTATCAGGGGCATATTCAATGATTAAGTCCAAATAGGAGGTTGTAAGCTCGGGATAATATCTGTAAAATCTTTCAAAATACAGCTCTATGTGTGTGCTTATTGTTCCCGATAGCTTTGCGTGTGAATATGTACTGACGGGCCAACTGTAATTTAAAAAGCTGTAGCCGTTAAGATATTCGGAAATATACTCTCCCAAATCAATATTGTCATAATAACTCAGGTAATATGAGTCTATATATGACAGAACATATCTTACATAGGGCTCGGCAAGGCTGTTTGTCGCTACCCCCTCTGTTTCCCCTCCGCACAGATACTCAAAGAGATTTTTCAGGCTTTCCTCTGTTGAAAGGCTGCTGTCTATGGTTATATAGTCGGAAAAATCCGTCTTGAAATATGAATTTATAATAACAGGCAAAAACTCCTCATATCTTTCATATTCTTCGCTCATACAATACTGCTCCAAATATTTTATTTCATAATAGCAAAATTCCTTTAAATAGTCATAATGCTCCTCGGGAATTTCCGCTTCCTCCTCATAGGCTAAAATTTTTTCCGCAAGCTCCTTATAATATTCAAAGCCCTCATCGGAGGTCAGAGCGGAGGAAATTTCCACGTCATAGCCTGTGTTTAAAAGCACTATGGGATAGGGCAGACCCTCAAGGTCTGCAAAGCTTTCATAAAGCTGGGAATGAATCGATATAAGGCCGTCCTCTCCGTCATACTCCACTATGCCGTCCAAAATTTCTATAATTTCTCTTACAGGCAGCATTGTCCTGCCGTTTTTGATATAAGGCTTATGGTTTAAAATCCCTATTTTGTTATAGTTTGAATATTTATCGAGGTACATATAATTTCCCTTGTCAACGTCAAGAGAAAATTTCCCCTCGTCTGTATAAGCCGTCAAAATTCTTCCGCTCCTGCCGGATTTATAATCAACCTCGTCCCGTGTAAAGGCCTCAAGAACAGGCCTTATGGGTACGTATGCAACTCCGTCTGTGATGTCGGGCTCGGCGTCGAATATAAGCTCCCTGCCGTCACAGATAACCTTTATATCCTCCGCCCCAAAGCTTACGGCAGTAAAAAGACCCATCGCAAAAAACAAAACGCCGCATAAAAAAACCGCTTTTTTCATAATATACCTCTTTTCGTTTTAAATATAGGTCAATTATATATCCAAACATTCGAAATTTCAATATAATAATTTTAAATTTTTTTATTTTAATTTTTTCTTGGGGAAGCGATGATTAATTCGCCGAAGCAGATTTGCCGCAGATTTTTTCGAGTACGAGGAATGCATTTGAAGGCATAGCCGGAGCCTATGTTGAAAATGCATGACGAAACAATCGGGAAAATCGGCGGTGAAGATGCGAAGAGCTAATTAATCAGCGGTTCCTTAGTTATCTTTCATCTCCGCCTTAAGCTCTTTGTAAAAAATATCCAAAACCCCTCTGTATTTTTCGTTCCATGGTTTCTGTTTTCCGAAATAGTGTATTACTGCCGTGTTTTCCTTACCCGGTCTTATGCCGTTTAGCTTTGTCAGAAATTTCCTTACGTGGGTGCAGCCTATAAAATAAGCCCCCTCAAAGTCCATATTGTAAAGCCCGTTAAGAGGGTTTATAACCACCGTATCCGCATCAAGATATAAGGAACCGCTGATTAATTAGCTCTTTGGGGTATCTCTCGGTAACGGGAAAGGCCGCCGTCGTTTTTTTGTCAATAACAATATTTTTAATATGTAGGTTCTTTCCCGAGACTTCCTGTATAAGGGAAATATCCTTATCCTCAAGTTCCGAATGAACCACATAAATATCATACTCTCCCGGAAATCTCTCTATGGAATGTATACAGTCAATAAGCTTATCAATAAAGCTCTTGTTTATTGTAAATAATATGTTCAAGCTAATCTCTCCTTAAAAGGTTATAAAAAATCTATTATATTATATCATAAAAAAATTTTTATTGTATTTACAATTTCGGAAAAATATAAAGCTTTAAATTTTTATAAAAAAATAGATTGCAAATTTCTCAGGGTGTGTTATAATATTATGGGGGTGTGTTTAAGGAAAAATAAAAAACGAAAGGAAGATTTATAAAATGAGCAATTTTAAAATTACCGACAATATTGTTTATATAGGCTGCAATGACAGGAAAATAGACCTTTTTGAGGGTCAGTATGTTGTTCCCGAGGGAATAGCGTATAATTCATATATTATATTTGACGATAAAATTGCCGTTATGGATACGGTGGATAAGAGAGCTTGCGAGGAATGGTTTAAAAACCTTGAAGAGGCTCTTAGCGGAAAGGCTCCCGACTATATCGTAATTTCACATATGGAGCCGGATCACTCCTCCAATATAGCAAGATTAGCGGAAAAATATCCCAATATGAAGCTTGTGGGAAATGCAAAAACCTTTGTATTTTACAATCAGTTTTTTGACTTCGATATTTCCGAGCGAAAGGTTATAGTTAAAGACGGAGATATTCTGGATTTGGGAGTACATAAGCTTCATTTTGTTTTTGCTCCTATGGTTCACTGGCCTGAGGTTATGGTTGAATATGATGAAAAGGATAAGGTTCTCTTTTCGGCGGATGCTTTCGGAAAATTCGGCGCTCTTGACGCAGATGAGGACTGGGCTTGCGAAGCAAGAAGATATTACTTTAACATTGTGGGAAAATACGGTGTTCAGATTCAGGCGCTTCTTAAAAAAGCCTCGGCTCTCGACATAGATATAATTTGTCCTTTACACGGCCCGATTTTAAAGGAAGATTTAGGCTATTACATTGACAAATACAGCCTTTGGAGTTCATATAAGCCTGAGGATAAGGGTGTAACGATAGCCTACGGCTCGATTTACGGAAATACCGCAGAAGCGGCCGAAAAACTGGCCGAAATTCTCAAGGAAAAGGGTGAAGAAAAGGTTTCTCTTTTCGACCTTGCAAGAGACGATATGGCGGAAGCTGTAGAGGACGCTTTCAGATATGACTCGATTATTGTTGCTTCCCCCACCTATGACGGAGGCCTGTTCCCCTGTGTTGAGGATTTTCTTCATCACCTTAAAATCAAAAATTACCAAAACAGAAAAGCCGGAGTTATCGAAAACGGAACATGGGCGCCTATGTCGGGCAAGCTTATAAAGGCTTATTTTGAGGGTATGAAGAATATAACTCTTTTTGAAAATACCGTTACGGTTAAATCGGCTTTAAAGAGTGAAAATATTAAGTCTCTTGAAGCTTTGGCGGAAGAAATTATTAACAGATAAAGAGGTATTTGTAAAAAATTAAAAATGTTTTATTTTACTTCTTGCACAGAGTCGTTTTTTAGTATACAATAGTAATAGTATAAATAATTTAAAGATTTATGATTTGCAGGGAATAGGTATTCAGGATTCAGGCTGAGAGAGGTGATGAGATGGCAGACTATAATTTCGGAGGAAGAGATTCAGAACGCAACAGGACAACGGCGGCGGATAAAATAGCGGAACAGAGAAGAAGAAAGACTGCTCTTGAGGATATGCAAGGGCCCAGACTTAACAGCAGAGGTACTAAAGACGCCCCCAGGCTTTCAACACGAAGCGGCTCGTCCCGTTCCGATACAAAACAAAAGAATAATAAAAATAACAGAGACAATGGGTCTAAAAATAATTCCTCAAAGCGAAAAATAGACCTTTTTCCGGGAAGCGGAAACGTATATTCCAAACAAAAGGCTCCCAAAAGAAGTCTTTTCGGGAAGAAATCCTCAGGAAACGGTATAAGCGGAGGAAAGGTTATTGCCGGAATTGCCGTTGTTTTCTTGGTTATGATTGCTTTTTATATGCTGACAAACAAAAATGCCGTTGAGGTTTTCGTAGACGGAGAATCCGTAGGTATTGTTCTCGACAAAAACTATACGGAGGACTATATCTCAGACACCTGTCAGGCTAAGCTTGCTTCCTCGCTTAATACGAATGTTGAAATAACAAGTGAAATAACCGTAAAGAAAATTCACGCCGGAAATAACGACGAGGATGTTTCAACGGGAGATTATCTTCTCAAAACCGTAAGCGATAGTGTTTCTTATAATGTTGAGGCTACGGCTATTGTTGTAAACAATACGGAAATGGCGGTTGTTTCAAACTCCGAATCCGCTCAGACGGTTGTAGACAGGATTCTTTCGGAACACAGTCTTTCATATATTGACGATATTTCAAGTATTGTGGAAGGTCCCGAAATTGTAGGTCTTAGCTTTACGTCAAAGTTTGTGGACGGAACGGAAATAGTTTCGACCGACAGAGCCTATGAGCTTTTAAACGGTACAAAACAGCAGCAGCTTACATACACCGTTGAATCCGGCGACAGCTTCGCCAAAATTGCGGCTATTTACGGCTTAGAGGTTTCAGAACTTATGGCCTCCAATCCGAATATTACTGATACATCAAAAATTTCCGTAGGAGATGAAATTGTAATAAACGCTACCGTATCTGTTTTAGATATAAGAGTTGTTACCCAGACAGTAGACAGAACAAGCGGCAGTGCCGTAATAGTTAAAACCACCTATGTAAACGGCATTATAACCGATACGGCCAACATAGAAAGCGGAAGTTCTTCAGACGCGGAGGAAATAACGGAGGCCTCCGAAACAGAGTAATAAAGAAAAAATATTTTTTCTGTTTTAACAACGGTGCGGAAAATGTTGTATAAATAGTATAAAGCTGAACCTCCTTGTTGAAAATTATGGTAGAAATAATTTCAACAAGGAGGTTTTTGACATGAAAATATCAAAGGAAATTATCGCAGCGCTTCGATGAGGGGAAAGATAAAAACACAGGTCGGTTAAGCTGAAATTACTGTTCCCCGTTATCGTAATGGAGAATATGAGCCTAAAATTATCAACGCAGATCCCAAAAGAGTTAGGGTACCAACACTATAGGTTAAGGTTAGTTTTTACCTATAGCATTAGTACCCTAACGAAGCCGATTTTGCGGAGCAAAACTTCTGATGGAACCCGAAAGATGTCGGGACGTGCACAGCACGGGTTTTGCGTCAGCAAAACTTCTGATGGAACCCGAAAGATGTCGGGACGTGCACAGCACGGGTTTT
>JAJQFB010000044.1:24493-36205 GCA_021201395.1 Clostridiales bacterium
GCGTCAGCAAAACTTCTGAGCCATAATTTTCCCTGCTCTATTTCGTCTGTTCGGGCTTGGCACTTTTCAATAATTCTTGGTTCAAATTCACCGTTGCAGCTGTTGCCTAAATTGTTTCCGGCAAACAATCTCTTTAATTTAGCTTGAATGTCACCCGTACTGCGTCAGTCTGCCATAAGCATTTTTACGAGTTCCATTTCCTTTTCATCTAAACCGTGTCTTTTTGTTCTCATAACTGTATCCAATTCCCAATGACCGCAGGTTTCCCTTTCGTCGATTTCTTAAAATTGTTTGTTAAAATATTTTTATTTTCCTACACCTCAGCCGATCGGGTGGTTTTTTCGTTTTTTCTTACAAATACGGCTTTAAATAAGGTTCTTACGAAAGGTTGTATGAAAAAAAGCTGACTGAAAAATGCAAAGGGGAAGTTGAAACAAACAAGCTTAAGCCAGTTTGCAATAAAAGTCAATATATTAAAGCCCGTAAAATAGGGGTAGTAAAACAGGGCGGCCAAAAAACTCATGGCAGGACACATAAGTCCTACCGTGGTGCATATAACAGTCGTTTCCATAATCACGGGGTTGGTCTTTTCGGGATCAAAAACCCTGCATGCAAGCTTAAAGGAACAGGGGCTTCCCATAATGCACTCAAGCCCGTAGGCAAAGCAAAATTCCACAAGAATTACCGCCCAAACAGGAAGCATAGAATTGAACATATAAATACCGCCCTGAGCATTGATCGCAGCTATAACACTTTCAGCTTCCGCAACATTCATAAGCTTATCTCCGCTTATAACATAAAGGCTGTAAAAAATATAGCAATGAACCGTTATCAAAACAGTCAAAAAAGCAAATATCATTCTTTGAAATTGATTTTCAGGCATAAATAAATCCTCCTTTTACACAAAAAAACACATAGGCTCAGACATAGTTCCGAAACAGGACTGCATAGGTTCCGTAATCAGATTTATGTGCAAAGCACTACGTGTGTCGTTTATGCTGTATTCAAATTATTTTTTTTATTTTATCAAAGCAAAATCAAAATGTCAAGATTTTTTTCGGTAAAATTTCGGCAATGTTTGAAAGACGGTTACTTATTTTTTCTTTCTTCCCAGTTAATATAATCTATTATAGCCTCTTCAACGGAAAGCTCAGGCTCCCAGTGTATGGCTCTTTTCGCAAGGTTTATATTTGCGTAAGAGCCGCCTATGTCGCCGGGGCGGCGTTCGCCGTAGTTAAGGGGTATCTTCTCTCCCGTTACATTTTCAAAGGTATATATAAACTCTCTTACGGTAACATCAACTCCGGAGCCTATGTTAAGGGCTATAAAGCTTTTGTCCGTATGGCTGTTTTTCTGTGTAAAGGCATAGTCAAAGTTTTCTATAGCCTTTAGGTTTGCCTGTGCTACATCGTAGATGTGAATGTAGTCTCTTATACAGGTGCTGTCACGGGTAAGCCAGTCATTTCCCGATATTGTAAAAGACTTAGCCCTGCCTTGGGTTATGTCATAAAGATTGGCTAAAAGACTCCTGCTGTAGGCCTCCTTAGGGCCGGTTCTTCCCTTAGGGTCAGCTCCTATAGGGTTAAAATATCTCAGAGAAATACAGTTAAAGTCATAGGCATTGCAAAAATCCCTAAGTATCATTTCCGTTATATATTTTGAACGTGTGAAAGGACTTCTGGGTTTTATGGGCGAAAGCTCCGTAGCCATATAACCCGGAAGGTCGTCGTAAATTCCGGCGGAGGATGAAAAAATAAGCTTCTTGCAGCCTAACTCGCTGAGATTGTTAAACAGCTCCATAGATTTTACAACATTCAGCGAATAATATTCATAAGGGTGCTCTATTGAAAGAGCAACCGAGGACTTCTCCGTACAGTGTATAGCTGTTTCAATGTCGGGGTTTTCATCAAATATTTTTGTAATGAGTTTTTTGTTGGCAATATCTCCTAAATAAAATTTACACCCCGGAAGCTCCGCCTCAACTTCAAAAACATCATAATCCAAAACAACCGTTTCTATGCCTGCGTCCGCAAGAGCGCAGCAAATCATAGAACCAATAAAGCCCGAACCGCCTGTCACCAATATTTTCATATTTTTCACCCCTCCTGTAATCTTCTGAAAAATAAGTATATATTGGTATTATACACCCATAAGCACATTTTTTGCAACCATAAATATTGCCGATACGGTTAATTTTCTTCAAAACTTTTAAATTTTTTCATATTATAATGCTTTTAAAGGCAAATTCGTAAAAACGTATAATAAAAAAACAAATATTTTGGTTAATTTGTCCTTTGAAATTTTCTGTAAAATTCGGTAAAATATAAAAGTCGTGTAGCGGCAAAAGCAAAGCGTACTGCTCCCTCCGGAGCCGTAGGCTTATTTTTTTATTAAAGGAGGATTTTTTAAAATGCCTAAAACAAAATTTCAAGTAATAATATTCGGCCTTATAATGTCATACGCTATGGCCTACGGTATGGAGGTTTACAATGTGGCTATAAAGCAGGGGCTTAACACCTTGGCCGGGGGCTTAAGCAATATGACGAATCATATTTTCTCAGACGCCGCAATAGAGGCTTCTTATATGGGTATATTTGTATTTATATTTTCCAATCTTTGGGGGAACAGGCTGGGAGCATATTTTGCTTCAAAGCATACAAATCCCGAAAAAGACAACCCCTATTTCTGTCGGCTTATGAGGCAGGCCTGTACGGTAGGTATAATGTGCCCCACTATGAGTATGGTTGCTTCAATACTGTTTAACGTTATACTTGCCGGAAACAGCCCCTTACAGCTTCCGGCTATATGGGTAGGGACGGTTCTTAAAAACTTCCCTATGGCTCTTTTGTGGAATATGTATGCCGCCGCACCCTTTACCCACCTTGTTTTTAAGCTTATATTTGACAGAAGATAAATATTGTTTTATTTATAAAAAATGCCGGCAGCTTTTTCAAAATACTGCCGGCTTTATATTTTATATATTTATATATATTTGTTTATATCGGATTTTGATATTCCCGGGTGGAGGGCTATATTTATCGTGTTGGAAATTATGTTTGTAAGACGGTCTATAACAGCGTCCACCTCTTTCGGGGTAACAAACAAATTTTCCTCATAAGGGTTTAAAATTTGGGATATAAGCTCATATTTATCCTCTCCCGTCATATTCGCCAATAGCTGATAGAGGGCCGTTCCCTTTGAGGTCTGTTCTATAAGCTCATCCAAAATAGAATCGAGAGTATCGTTTACAAGTGTGGCCGCATCAACCACCGTAGGCACCCCTATGGCTATAACGGGTATGCCCAAGGTTTTTTACTCAGCTCCATCCGCCTGTTTCCCACGCCGGAGCCCGGGCAGACGCCTGTGTCGGCTATTTGAATTGTGGAGTTTATGCGGCTTGCACGCCTTGCCGCAAGGGCGTCTATGGCTATAATCAAATCCGGCTCTATCTTCTCCGTTATGCCCATAATTATTTCCCCCGTTTCTATGCCCGTTATGCCCATTACTCCCGGGGCTACGGCGGCGACGCTCCTCACGTTTTCGTCTATATCCTCAGGTATCTCAGAGGAAATGTGCCTTGTTACGAGAATTTTTGTAATGACCTTAGGCCCCAAAGCGTCGGGGGTTACGTTCCAGTTTCCCAAGCCCACCACCAAAATGACGGAGGTTTCCTTTAAATCTGTCAATTCTCCAAGCTTCTCACTCAATATTTTTATAATTTCCTCGTGCTTCTCGATTTCGTTTTCCTTTATATAGGGGCTTTCGAGGGTTATATAGGTTCCCATAGGCTTTCCCGTTTCAGCCTCTCCCTTTTTGTCCTTTATTTTAACCGTGGTCACTGTTATTTTATCGTCATTGTATTCCTCGTTTATAACCTCTATGCCCTCCTGCCTGTCCGCCGAAAGACCTTCGGCAATTTCAAGGGCTAAATCCGTTCCGGCCGAAAACCGCTTTTCCATAGTCAAAACCTCCGTAATACTTATTTTAAGACTACTTTGCCCAAATTTTATAAAAATATTAAATGATTTTGTATAAAGCTCAGTAAATAGACAGAAAGGCTGTTTGCCATACTGTATAAATGCGGCAATTCCTACCATTACATAGTGACCTATCATTGATTAGCTGAGCTTGGTATATAGTCATTAAGGAACTGCTGATTAATTAGCTCATCGCATCTTCACCGCCGATTTTCCCGATTGTTTCGTCATGCATTTTCAACATAGGCTCCGGCTATGCCCTCAAATGCCTTCCTCACACTCGAAAAAATCTGCGGCAAATCTGCTTCGGCGAATTAATCATCGTTTCCTTAAATATTATAAGACTGTATTAAAGGCTTATATTTTCCTTTGTTTTATTGTTTTCGTTTGCCTGCTTAACGGCAAGAATAGAGGACAGCATATCTCCTAAAACCTGTAAATTCGCCGAAAGTATGTTCATTTCATCATCGCTTAAACATTCCCCGAGCTTACAGGCTGTCAGAGAAAGCAAATAAAGATCACAGCAGTAACTCACCAAAACCGCCCCCTCAAAAGACCTTTATACTATAGTATGCCTTAAACAGGCTTATATACCATAGGGTTCCGTTAAAAAAATTTATTTTAAAGGTAAAAATTTAACAAAAAATCTTTCCGAAAAAAAGGAAAACCATAGTTTTTGACAAATATAATATATAAGAGGGTTATGTTAATTTATGATATATAAATTTTCAAGACCTCTGAAAACACAGCGAGGAGTTGATATTATGCGTTTTAAATTTGTCGGTAAAAATATAACTATTTGGGATTCCATTAAGGACAAAACCGAGGCGAAGATAGGAAAGCTTGAAAAGCTTCTTCCCGATGACACAACAGTCAATGTAGCTGCTTCAAATACTAAGGGCGTAAATAAAATTGAGGTAACAATTCCTCTTTACAAGAGAATTTTAAGAGCAGAGGTATCAGACCCAAATATGTCCGCAGCGGTTGACCTTGTTGTTGACAAACTGGAAAGACAGCTTAAGAGATATAAGGGAAGACTTAAAGACAGAGTTAAGAAAGGCGGAAATTTTGCTGAAGAGTTCGGGCTTGTTAATGCCGAAGAGGCCGCTCTTGACGAAACCGCTAAGATTTCAAAGGTTAAATCCTTTGCGATTAAACCCATGGATCCTGAGGAGGCCGTTATGGAAATGGGTCTTTTAGGCCACACTTTCTATATGTTTATAAATTCCTCTACGGAAGAAACCTGCCTTGTATATAAAAGAGAGGACGGAACCTACGGGCTTCTGGAACCCCAAAGATAATCCATAGATATAAATAAGAGTATTGGTTGTTCCGGTTTGTGAATAACTATGAGGGCTGCTGTTTTACAAAATGGTTTGACGGCGGCTCTTTTTTTTGCGTGTTTTTTTGAAAAAATATAAATTCCCGTGAAGATTTAACCGGGTCAATTTATTAATGAAAAAAACATTTGCAGATGACGCCCAACAGGACAGCTTATCCATGTTCTAAGTTAAAAAGCTGCGTTCGTTTGATTTTTCATCTACAGCCCTTTGTCCGAGGCAGAAGCCGTCCTCGTCACACCAAGCCGACACAATATAACGAGGCACCATATCTTTAACCTTGCTTCCGTGCATAGTTTTACCGTCAATACAAATAATCTTTTTTAGCTTCCCGCCCTCATTTGTATTCAATAATTCGTTCCATTTGTTATATAATCTCTGAATTTGAGCAAGGCGGGTCATTCTCATAACCCTCTGAATTGTGCCGTGTGAAGGCACACCGTTCTCTAATTCGATATATCTTAATATGCTTTCCAAAACAAAATACCGTCTTTATCTTTATATTTTACCATAATATCAGGCGGTGTTGTATTATAATTATATTACATTTTAAATGAATTTTTCGTGCGTTTGTCCCGGGAAATTACACACGTCAATCTAATTTTGAAATAATTTTGTAATTTACAATAAAGCGAAAATATGTCATAATAAAATAGGGTGATTAAAATGAATAGCTTCGGCAAACTGCAAGAAAAGATGAAAGAAATAGAAAAAGAAAGCGGTCACAGGGGATATTATTACAAGGTATCAGACGCTTTAACTATTATGATATGCGGAATGTTGTATAATCTTCAAACAATATCAGATATACACGAATGGTCAAAATCAGAAAGTATAAGGGAACTTTTATTAAAAGAATTCGGCATTTATAAATATCCGTCAAGAGCGCAATTTTATAATCTCATAGGGTGTATAAATCCGCAAAAATTTATTTATAGTTTAATTATTAAAACGCAATTGTAAATTGAATTTTATAAAATATTCATTATTTTTTTGTATATTTGCATAAATTTATGTCTTTTTGCTCCCGGAGTTTCAAAACCAAGTTTATTAAGCAGAAAGTTTTTAAACTCATCAGCAATATATGTATGATATGCAACAATTTCACCATTTCCCTTTAAAACTATATATCCACCGAAAAGAACAATATTTCTTCTTGCAGTTTCTTTTGCCGTATCAACAAATTCTAAATCACAACCATAACTTTTCAATTTTCTTATTCTTTGCCGTAAATTCGGACTGAGGAAAATATATAGAATATCCTGTAAAATCCGCAGGAGCTCTGTCATAATAAGGTGTAATTCCGTCTCCCGTAAGTTCTAAAATAAATCTTATGATACTTGCAATTTCATCAGACAATTATACCACCGCCCTTTCATTCACTGATTTTTAGTTATTGAATGTAAATTCTATAAATTCTTCAAATTTATCATTCACCATCTTTTTCAAATTCCTGTTCTGCGCTTCCTTTTACGGAATCGAAAAAAGGTCTCGCATCTATCCACTGCTGTTTTAAAAGCATTCCCGTTTTTGCATTTGGGTCATAAATAAATTTTTTGCCTTCCCATCTGCCGGGAAACCATCTTTGAGATACTCCCGGAGGACAGGTCTTGTGACCGTTATTTACAGCAGCGGCATAGGTGTTTTCAGAGCCGACCTCGATTGTAAGACCGTTATCGCTTTCAATCCATACATTATCTTTTTCGCCTTTTTCAAACGAATCAAATAATGCTCCGGTATCAATAACATCTCTTGCAACTATTTCTTCCTGAAGCCCTGCCGAAAATAATTGTTTTCAACAGGGCTTTTTCTTGTAGCATTTCAATTTACAGATTTTATTTTATTGCCTTGCAGAGTCTTACATTTTCTGCTATAATACATTTGTTGCCTCCCCCATACTGGCACAGGAAAGGGGTGTATGCTTTGTTAGGTACTGTAATCAATGTATTAACATCCTTTATAGTTTCCGTTGCGGCAGGCGTAGTTTCTCACTACATATGCAAATGGTTAGACGGAGTAAAAAGAAGCAACTAACCTATGGTTTAAGCTGCCATGCAAAAAAAGAACAGAAAAGCCCTGAGACCGGCACTCTCAGGGCTTTTCGCTGTATAACTTTGTTAGGCACTAATAAATTTTGACTTATCGTCAATTTCATTATAGCATATGCAAAAAACAATTTCAAGTATAACCCAAAATTTTTTTAAGCTGAAACTTAAACTTAATAGACATGATCCAAATTCGCCGTCGGATGTCGGCTCTTAAGCTTTATCAATTCATCATAAAACTTGTCATTTTCGTCCAAGTCATCATATATCACTTGCATATTCAAGCTGTCTATCCGGCAAGTCGTCCAAAAATTCTATTATTTCCTCCATAGTTCCTTTTCTGAACTCAGCAGCAAAATCCTTATAATATTTATCAATATATGTAGGATCATCATATCTATTAGGACTTTTTTTAGAATCTTCGGTCATCTTGTCCTCAATCATCTCTAAAATCTTATCTTTGTCCATATGCTTACCTCCTTATGACGGTTGGTTATCTTTATCTGGATATATAAAGCCGGGGTTGTTCGTATAAACGCATATTCTGACAGTCTGATTGTGACAGGTATATTCACCGCAATATAAATAATCTGACACTTTATTGTTTGGATCATTTACTATTTTAGTAGCTGCGGTCAGTATATCATCATCTGTCCATTCTTTTGGAAACCAAGTTTGACCGTTGTCTGTTCTTTTGACAACATTTGTATGTTCAGCTATATTTCCGATTCTGACACCATTTGATATGAAGAAAGAAAATCACGGTAGCTTTTCATCTTTGCCTTTACAGGCTCTGCTTTAAGTTTCATATTCATACCTCCTGTTGTTTTTTAACATACCGCAGGAAAATTAATAATTCTTTCCCTCTGCGGCTTCTTTTTCCTTTACAAATTCATCTATATCATCAATACTGAAATCCTCTCCGTAACGTGTTTTTACATACCACAACAGCCCTGAAAGCAATTTTGCAAAATGGCACACAATATACATCAAAATAGGAATTAATATCACGCACACACCGACAAGCAAATAGCCTAATGCTGTTACAAGCCAAAGCATTTTTTACCGCCTCCTATCTCATAAATTTTTCTTTGCCCAAACCTTTAAATTCTGGGCCGCTGTCTCCGGTTCCTTAACTACTTCCAAAACCTTAACCATATCGGGATATTCGTCCTCTGTTATCTGTCCGTCTTTGGCTACATCAAGAAGTATCTTGCTTGTGTTGCTGATATTCTGAAATACCGATAAAGCGTGTATTGCAACCCTATCAAGAGTTACCGCTGAAATTTTCGGAATGTCACACCCCAGAGGGCACATCTCCGTACAATAGTAATTTTGGAGCTCCGGCATACCGTATAAATCACACATCATTTTTATTTCTTCGGGATAGGGAACAGCTACACCGCTTTCAATATGGTATAACCTTCCTCTGTCAATCGACATAATATCTGCCTCATTCTCCCGGCTTTTAAGTCTTTCATTGTGTTCTGAAGCCCTTTGACGTGCTTTATAAAATACGTTGGAACTGACCTTAGCTGTTAAATTTGACATTTTCCTTATCACCTCTGCCATATATAATTATTATTGAGAAAACTTTACGCAGGATAAGGATAGGGAATCCCTAAAACTTTGCTTATCTTTTCTTCGGCAATGACACAGCCTACAGCACGGCAGTTTATAATATTTGATAAATAAACCTTGGAATAGCCTGTTTCCTCGCAAAGTTCTTTAAGCCCCATATCTCTGTCTATCATAGCCTTTCTTACCTCTTTACTCCATTTGGAAAGTATGATTGTGGGCTTTACAGGTGCTCTCATATCGTTCACCCCCTTTCGCTTTGTTGTTGCAAAGTTAATTTTTTGATGTTATAATATAATTGGTTAATTTAATTAGTTATACTTGTAACTTGCGTTTGTGGCAAAACGTCTGTTACCTATGTTTTTTTTAGTGTAATCTTTTCGCCTCCTTATGTGATGTTGCAGGGTAATTGCTTAATTTAACTTGTTACTGTATTAATTATAATTGGAAAATTCCAATTTAGAAAATGAACCATTAACCGAAAACGAAAATCGTCTTTTAGAAATTTTCAAATCTCTTTCCGACGATAATCAAATAGTTCTTATTGGTGATGCCATCAAATTAAAAAGAGAGCAGACTTATGAAGAAGCACTTTCTACAAATAATCAATATAAACAGGCAAAATAATACCCCTCGCGTGGTACCGGGGCATAGAAAGAAATAAAATTTTAGGAGGTATATTATGGGTGTTTTGGACGTATTAAACGTTAATAAGTACAAGGAAACAATTCAAAGGCAGGAAGAACAAATCAATTTGCTTAATAAAGAACATCTTGCAGAAATTGATAAATTGACCGCAAACTATAATTTAATTGTTGAACAAAAAACAGCGGAAATCAATAAACTTAATAAGATATTGATTCCTGAATTATTAGATATAGACAAGGCAAGAAACGAGCTTGCAAATTTGACTAAACAATTGGAGGAAAAAAGCAGGACGCTCAGAACATATGAAGCAGAAATTTCAAGAAAATCAAAAGATCTGATTATTTTGAATGATGAACTGCTCTTTCAGCAACTTGATTTATATGAGCCTATATATGATTTTGCCAAATCGGGGGATTACAAAGCAAAATTAGAAAATATACGGCAACAACAAAAAATTATGATTAAAGAAAATACTGCTGCTGTTGGCGGAACTGGTTGGAAAGTAAACAACAGCTTAAAGCAAGGCGAAAAAATGGTTAAGGATAACATAAAACAAATCATCCGTACTTTCAACAATGAGTGCGAAGTGCTTATTGACAAAGTTAAATACAATAACATTGATTCCTTTGAAAAGCGAATTGTAAAGTCCTATGAGGATTTGAATAAACTTAATTCTGCTATGAATATTAGAATTAACCCTGCATATTTGGAACTCAAATTACAGGAATTACATTTAGCACACGAGTATGCTTGTAAAAAACAAGAGGAAAAAGAACTCGAAAAAGAAAGACGTGCTGAAATGCGTGAAGCTGCAAAGCTTGAACGAGAATTGGTAGAGGAACGTAAGAAAATTGAGAAAGAGCAGCATCATTATCAAAAAGCTTTAGACTCAATATTAGTTAAGATGAGAACTGCTTCGGAAGATGATAAAGCCGAGCTTGTCGCAAAAAAGGAAGAACTCGAAAAGCATTTAGAGGGAGTGGAACAATCTATTGTTAATCTTGACTATAGAGAAAATAACCAAAAAGCAGGCTATGTATATGTTATCTCCAACATAGGTGCTTTTGGTAAAGATGTTTACAAAATAGGTATGACACGCCGATTAGATCCAATGGAGCGAGTTTACGAATTAGGGGATGCTTCTGTACCTTTTAATTTTGATGTTCATGCAATGATTTTCTCTGATGATGCACCTGCTCTTGAAGCTGCCTTACATAGAGCTTTTGAAAATAAAAAAGTGAATATGATTAATACTCGCAGAGAATTTTTCAATGTCACATTAGAAGAAATTGAAGAAGTTGTAAAAGCCCATTTTGACAAAACTGTCGATTTTGTAAAAGAGCCGCCTGCAGAACAATATAGAGAGAGCTTACTTCTCAAAAAAAGATGCGAAACCATTTGATAGAAGAATAAATTGCGTGTATAGTAATAGGAGGATAGGGTCAAAAGCAAATGTATATTACAAAATATTCAAAACAGGCATTAAGGTTTTTAAAAAAGCAAGATAAAACAACTCGACACCGCATTGTAGATGCTATTAATAATCTTCCTGCCGGAGATGTCAAAAAACTCCAAGGCAGAGATTGTTACCGCCTCAGAGTTGGAGATTACAGAGTTATTTTTGACAAATTCGGCAACATACTTTATATTAACAAAATAAGTAATCGTGGAGATGTTTATAAATAAGATAGGAGGTGTCTATATGACAGCAGTAAAAGAAAGAATTTTCGGAGCAATTACAATAATGAATAACTGTGATGCCGAAAAACTATGGCATATTATAGAAACCAATTTTTGTAATCATGACTGGGACGATATAGAAGAGGTTGAACCTGATGAATGGGATTTACAAATGCTTTCGGAAATCGAATCCGACCCTGACTGCAAAGAATTTGTTTCAGAAGAAGAACTGCAGAAAATTCTTTAAAATTTATAACAACAAGACCATTTCCCCACTTCGGGAGATGGTCGCTTTTACATAGGGGAGGCAGAGCTATGCCAGCTTACAAATATACAATAAAGAGTACAGGAAAAACTAAGTGGTATGCGAACTTTTATTGTAAGCGGTTAATAATCAGACGTTAAAAAATCCTCTTGTGTATTAGGCAAGAGGATACATTTTAT
>JAJQFB010000062.1 GCA_021201395.1 Clostridiales bacterium
CTTTGTTATGCAACTTTTTATTTATTGTACAAAATTTCTTACTTTCACGTTAATCCCCCTTAACTCCCCTCGTCGGGCTTGCATATTTTGCAGGCTTCATAGCCGCTTGCTCTTGCTCCGGACAATGAAATAGGAATTTGTGTTCTGTTCTTTGTTGTAAAACAGTCCTATTTATGATATTTCTTGCCTTGGGGAGTATGATATACAATCTTGCCCACAACCGATGAAATATCTACGCTCTCTCTGTCAGAAGGGGTGACGTGGCTGCCTCCGTTGACCCAGGCTCTTTCAACCGCCGTGCTTCTCAGGGTCACATCATAGGATGGGAAAAACGGAACGTTTATTGTGTAGTTATATTCGACAATAAGTATAACATCGTTTCTGTTAAGGTCGTCCTCGCCAAAGCCCGTTGTTTCGGCTATAGCTTCCTTTTGATTGTCAAAGGCCGTTTCCGAAAGGGGCAGAGTGAAAAACACAACCGTAACATCGTCGGAATTTATCGAAGCGCCTGTCTCCTCCAAAAGACCGGTGTAAACACTGTATAAAAGCTCCTGCTGTTTATCCATAACGAAGCTTTCCGCCTTGCCGAGTATGCTCTCAATGGTGCTTTCTGTAAAATTGTCTATTGTATCCTGCAAACCCGAAAGGTTAAGAGCCTTGTTTGTTATGTTCAGCCCCAAATATTGCAAAACCGAAGATGTTGAGCTTGAAGAAGCATTGCTTGTCTTTTTAACAGCCTTAAAGGAAAATTTTTTAACCTTTACGGCATCCTCCAAGTCGGAAACCTTGTCGTCGTAAAGATCGTTTACAAACTGCACAATATAAGACATTCCGGCTATTCTCTTTGCCGTTTCGGAGGTTACATCGTTTATTGTAATATAAACCATAGCCAATCTGACAACAGCCATAAGTATAAACATAAAGCACAAAAACACAGTAAAGGCGATTGCTGCTTCCAATGCTAAGGCACCCTTTAAACCCTTTTTCATACTCTCCCTCCTTAATAGCCGTATTCTATCTCGGCGCTTACCCTGTATTTTCCGTCGTGTATGGTTCCGAAATTTACCGCTTCCGGCATAAACATAGGTATGAAGAACAGGTCAACGTCTACTGAAGCCGTTGCTTTAGCCTGAGTATAGTAGTCACCCAAATAGTCTCTTGTTTCCGACATAGTGGGAATAGCCTCATCGCCCTCCTCCTTAAGAGTGGCGTGCATACACCGTCTCAGAGCCGCCGCTCCGCCGTCGTCTTTCATTTTCAAAAGGAGTAAAATCCTCAAATGGTCTGAATAGGACAGAACCTTATATTTTTTAAGGGACGGACAAACAGCTATAAGGCCTTTTTTGCTCGCCTCATCATCTCCGGAACCGTAGTCCAAAAGCATCGCAGTCATATCAGCCCCCGTTTGAACAACCCCTCTCGTAACCGCAATAACCGCTCTGGAAATAAGCTCTCCGTCTTTTGATGTAATAAAATAATTAATAGTGTTTATGGCAAACCTCATAAGGGTTATGCTTCCTATGGCGGAGGCTATATTTGCCCACTGTGATTTGTGGCCGAATATAATATATTCAACCTCTCCTCGGCTGAAATAGTGTTCTCTTGAGGTTTGAGAGGTAACATATGTACATTTTGACATAATGTAGTCTACAAGATAAACCTTATCCATAAGATTGTCGGCATTTGTTACAACCTCGCCTAAGCTTACAAAATAATTCTTAAGCTTTCCGAATATTGAAAATACAGAGGTGTCGTCCTCTAAATCGCTTTCCAAAACCTCGGAAGCGGCAGGCAGCTCCTTATTCATATCCTCAACAAAATCCTTAATCTTATCGGCAATATTCAAAAGCTCCGACATTGAAAAGCTGTCGTCGTCATCAGTCTCCGTAAGACTCGAAACCGCCGCAGAATAGTCGGTTATGCTGCCTGCCCCCGACTCCTCCTGTATGTTTACATCCGAAATCTTATCTAAAGCCGGCTTGTATGTATTGTTGTAATAGTCCACAGCCTCCTTTTTATATTGTATAACCTTTAAAACCAAATCTTCATTATCAACGGCAAGCTTTTTAGCCGTAAAATCACTGCTCGTCATTTCGGCCGTCAAGACTGCAATTTCCTCCTCCTTGTCGGTTACGGCCTTTTGGGCAGCAACATATTCCTCGTTATAAAAGCTTGCAAGAAAAGTGTCAAGACCGCTGTCTTGGTGAGAGCTTATGCTGATATATTCGCCGTAATAGTCTGTTAAATAGTTATATTCTGTTTTAACGGTGCTGTCGGTGCTTTCAAGAACGGCCCTAAGGTCAGCCTCCGAAAGATTTTTAGCATTGTTATATTGGGTTAAAATAGCGTTCGCCTTTGTCAGGGCTTCTTCAAGCTCCTCTTCCTTTTTCGTAATAGATTCATATTTACTGTTTACACTGCTTCGGGCCGAGGCTATTTTTTCCTTTGTGTCATATTCGAGAACCATTGACACGGTTAAGGGTTCTATGTCACTGTAGCTTGTGACTTCGACTATATTTTTCAGCTGATTGTAATACAGATTATAATTATATGCCAGGCCGTTATACTCTTCCGCCTTTTTCTTTGCGTCTGCTATGAGGGCGTCTGTCTCTTCCTGTAATTCATCTATATTATCGGACACCTCATCGGTCTGATTTTGCGTTTCCGAAAGAAGCTTGCTTTCTTCGGCTAAAATCTCCGTGTCTAAATTGTCGTCTGTTTCAAAATCCTCCGTATATGTAGATATATTATCGTCTATAACAAGGCTGTCGTCCTCGGTTATGTCTCCGTTTGCCTCGCTTGTGTCTACACTTCCCTTTATACTGTCCGCCGTTTCCTGAACCTCGTCCCCTGCCGCTTCATATTCGTCAAGAGAATCGCTGTATTCCGAAACCTTGTTCCTTGCGTCGTCAAAGTCGCTGTCAACGCTTTCCTGAAGTTTTGTAAAACCGCTTGTGTCGATTTCTCCCAGTGTATCGCTGTCGGAGGAAACGTCAACCTCAACTCCTGCCTCGCTTACGCTTCCCGAAAGATTTGTGACTATATCGGAAAGGTTTGAAAAGGTGTTTGAAAGCTTCGTTGTAAGGCCGTTTACGGTTCCCTCTATATCTAAGCCTGCCACATTTGCCGCCGCTTCGTTATTGCTTCCGAAAATGGCCTTAAACTTACTTATTGTGCCTAAGGTCAGGCTTACCGGCGCCCTGAATTTTTCATATTCCGTTATTTTGTCTGAAAAGACTTCGCTGTCAGACAGGGGCTTTGAAAGTGTCAGGCTTGTTTCATCATCTATAATTTCATAGCTTATTATGTTTGCCGCCCCGTCTGAACCCTCTGTAGACAGATTGAGCCGCAGATATTTTTTAAAATCGTCCTCTGCGTCATCGTCCAAAAGGCCGAAAAGCCCCCACTCCGTCACCAAATCATCGCTGTAGCCCGCAAGAGTTGACCTGAGAGCCGTCTCCGCCGCCGTTCTGACCTTGTTTTTAGCCACAAGAATCCTCGAAAGGTCTATAAACAAGCCCCCTAACATAACCGAAGCAATAGTTATAATTATAAGAAATATGCTTATTGCCGCCTTGTGCTTTTTCACTCGCCCGCACCTCATTTCTCAGATTTTTTAAAATAGCTCGTTATCTTCTCCATAGTTTCGGACTCTTTAATCTGCTTCAAAACCTTTGCGGACAGCTCATATATATAGTCCGTGTTTCTTATAAATTCGTCCGGGTCATAGAGACCCGCCGTGCTTTGGGCCTTAAGGCTCATATCTCCGTCGTTAAAATAGGTAAGCAGAGCCTGAAAGGGAATGCTTAAGCCCTGTTCCACAGTCACGGTAACGGTTCTGCCCGTCAGTGAAAAGGAGTAGTCAACCGTCACCTCAGGGCTGCCGCTGAATATGCTTAAGCTGTCGATAACATTCTCCGTCCGGGTTTTTATGAGAGCCGTCCTGCTGCTTATGCCGGAACTGCCGAAAAGCTGAAGTACGTTTTCATATGGGTTCACTTTGTCTCCTACGGTTCCGTCATCAAAATTTATACCGTCAAGCTCATAGTCCCAAAGCATAGCTCCCCGTGTGGCTCCGTAGGAGGCCGCATATTCCAAAACAACATTCTGATAAATAAGCTGAAAGGCAAAAAACACCGCCAAAAGCATAATCAATATGGTAGGCATAATTATAACCGCCTCAAGGGTCGTAGAGGCCTTAACCTTTTTATGTAATGCTTTCATATATCTTCCCCTCTTTCATTGTCTCAAATATAGGTATTATTTTTTATCGCCTCAAAATAACACCCATATTTGGGGGTTGCTGCAATATAAACTTCCCTACAGCAGCCTTCAGATTCAAATTTTATATATCAACAAGCCTAAATTATTCACCGGCGCTGTTCATCAGTGAGCCTGTATTGCTGCTTGTTGCATCTTCCGCGTTAGTTGTATTAAATACATTCTCCATTAAGATTGTGGCAAAATCTGTTATTGTGTTCTTAAATATAAGAGCAATAGCTACAAGAACAGCAATTATAATAACTATTTCAACCGTTCCCATGCCCTCTTCTTCACAGTAAAAATCCCTGAAAAATTTAACCATTGTTCTTCCTCCTTTCCGCTGAAATTTAAGCTGCATATTTTACACTCCCTGCAAGGCCATAACTGCAGGCATAACAACTATCATAATTATACCTATAAGCATAATCGCCATAGGAATCATAAGCTTGCTTGAGGCCTTTTCGCCCTGCTGTCTCGCTGCCGCTTTTCTCAGCTCCCAGCAGTCGTCGGCCTGTTCTCTTAGTGCAGGCACAACCTGAGCGCCGCCTTTTTTAAGATTAGGCACGATTATTGAAACGCACTTTATAACCTCTTTAATCTTACACCGTCTCACAAATTCCTCATAAGCTATTGCCTCGGGCTTTCCCCCTTCGATTTCGGCCATCGTATAGTTAAGCTCGTCATAAAGAGGACTTTTCTTTTTGTTTTCAAGCACAATCTTCTCCCATGCCTTTGAAATAGTAAGCCCTGCATTTACCAAAAGCAAGAGCTTATTTATAAATTCGGGAAAATCAAGCTGTATGGAAAATCTCTTTTCCTCTATTTTTTCATACAGCCTGTAATCAAGATAGAAAGGACAGCCAATAGCCGCAAGAACAGCTGCTCCGAAAAACAACAGTGTATTTTCAGTGTTATTCCGGAATGCAAAAACAAGAGATAAAGCTATACAGCCTGTAAAGACAAACAGACTTGCTGTCCATTTTGTCGCAGTATGTATATCATAGTAATATTCGTTGTATCTGATTCCGTAAATTTCGGCAATATTGTTTTTTACATTGTTGTTATAACTTATATAATTGGCTTTAAGCCCCGAAGGGACAAATCTGCCTATATTAATAAGAGAGCAGAGATACAAGCCGTAATTCAGGTAATTTTTAAACCCAAACTCCTTTTCATCAAGGGGGCTTAAATATTCGTCATACACTCCCTTTGTTTTTCGGCTTATGATAAATATTAAAATCAAAACCGCCGCAAGAAATATTCCCAAAATCACCTTTGCGGCAATAAAGCCGATCTGCTCAGCTGTAAATGTCATAATTAAGCCCCCTTTAAACTATAGATGCTGACAACATTAAACTCAGGTATACAACATATAGAAATTTTCAGGAATTAATAACTTGATACATACCAGTATGCCGTTACTTTTTTCAGCACATTGGCCTGTGAGCCGTAACACTTGCCTAAATATGAGTTAGCAAGTGTTAATTTCTTTCCGCTATATCCGCTTAAAGGGTCTGCACAATAGAAAGTGTCTCCGCTGTAACTAAAACAGAAAACAGCATGAGGCTTTCCTCCGCAGTATAAAACTATACCCTCAGGGTGCTTGTCCAGTACCGATTTTAAAGATTTAACGGATATTCCGCTTGTACTTAAGTGATTTACTGATATTCCCGAATATTTCCAGCTCCATTTTAAACCTGAACTCCAAGCAGTATCTTTAATTGCAGCTTCCGTAATAGAGCTGTAGCTTTTTCCGCTTAAATATTTGCGTGCTCTGAGCATCATTGCCGCTGATGTCAGCGTACAAGTGTTTGAGCCTTGCTGCTTAAGAAAAATAGCAGTTGGTAATGATGAACCTGATGTTCCGCTTCCATCATCATCGTCATCATCCGGTATATCCGAGGTTTTAATCCAGCCCATTTTATAGCCGCCGGAAATGGGGTAAATTATCTGCGTATAACTGCCCGAAGTAGCAACCTTATAACATTTGTCGCCTTTTGAGATGTAGCCGAGGCTGCTTGATGTGCTTGCACGGCGGTAGGTTGTTTTTTTGCCGTTGCCGTAAAGGTTCCCGTTGCCTTGTTCCATGTTCCGCTTGTTACAGCACTGAGAGGTATATATCCCTTCTTTGTTCCGCTGCTGACAGGATATGTAACGTATATTCTCTTACTGCTGCTGTCATAGCTGTTAATTGTAATTAAGTCGGTAGCGTAGATAGTGCCGTAGCTGCCGTCGCTTGACGAGGCTGTTTTGTAGACCTTTGTGTTGTTTTTAGTTGTTATAACGTAGGTCTGAATTTTGCTTGTTGCAGGCCAGTTTGTGGCTGCCTGAGCAGTTGTCACTATACCTGTTAAAACAAAAATCACTGCCAAAAATACCGAAAAAACTTTCTTTGTAAACTTAATCATTGCTTTCATCCTTTCTTTAAAACACAAATATTTATTGTTGTTATTTTTAATTATTGCTAAATTATTGCTCCTGAAGTGAAAAGTTTACTTCCACTTCGAGGGGGTGAAAGTGGAAATTAGTCTTACGCAAAGTTCCACTTCTA
>JAJQFB010000030.1 GCA_021201395.1 Clostridiales bacterium
CACTTTCATCACTATTTGTGCCGGCGTGTGCGGCGGAATGGAGATTATAATGAAAGGCAGGGTCTTTAACATACAGCGTTATTCCCTCCACGACGGCCCCGGCATAAGGACGGTTGTGTTTTTAAAGGGCTGTCCCCTTAGGTGCCGCTGGTGCTGCAATCCGGAATCACAGAGGAGAGAGGCGGAGATATTCTACACCGAGAATAAGTGTATAGGTGAAAAGGAGTGCGGCTTTTGCAGGGGAGTCTGCCCTGAGGGAGCCGTAAGCTTTAGGGGAAAGGCCGTTATAGACAGGGAAAAATGTATAAGCTGTCTTAAATGCGCCGGGGTCTGCCCCTCAAAGGCCATAAAGACAGAGGGGATAGACTATACTGTTGATGAAATTTTGGATATTGTTGAAAAGGACAGTGTTTTTTACTCTCACGGAGGAGGCTTAACCGTCAGCGGCGGCGAGCCTCTCTCCCACGGGGTCTTTCTCATTGAGCTTCTAAAAAAGGCAAAGGAACGAAGAATAGACACGGCTGTTGAGACCTGCGACTGCGGCGACTGCGGCGTTTTATATGAAGCAGCAGGCTATCTTGACACGGTTTTGTTCGACGTAAAATCTATGGACAGCAAAAAACACAAGGAATACACAGGCAGGGGAAACGAAATTATTCTGAATAATTTAAAACAGCTCTCAAAAGACTTCCCCTCCCTCAGAAAAAAGGTCAGAACTCCCGTTATTCCCGGCTTTAACGACAGCTTGACTGATATTAAGAAAATTTTGGATTTTATGGGGGATATGCCCAACACAGCCTATGAACCTTTAAAATATCACAGCTTCGGCAGGGGTAAGTATGCCTCTTTAGGCAGGGAGTATGAAATGGGGGATTTAGCCCTTGACGGCAATATTTTTGAAGAAATAAAAAAGCTTACATCTGAATATGAAAAATTTTAAAAAATATTCTATAGACTTTAATATTTTTGTGTGGTAGTATATGTAAATCATATGAAAATGATAGGTTTACAGAATATTTTTTTAAAGGAGTGTGTTTATTTATGAAGAATGAAGGAAATGTTAAAACTTCCGTTGACATTATAAATAATGAATATGTTGAGGCGGAGGGCTTTAAGTGGAGCGATTTAATTAAAAAGGAGGACTGGCTTGCTATTTGGATAGGCTTTATAGTTATTGCCATAGGTGCCTTTGCGGTTATAACAGGCTCTTTCGACTTCAGTGCAGCCAAATTTTCCACATGGGGAAACGGCGTATCCTTTTTTGAACAGCTAAACGGCAGCTTTGTTTTTACGCTTATAAGAACCTTTTTAATTCTGGCGGTTCTCTTTACAGTTGGGGCTCTCTTAAAGGGTCAGAAGCTTAAAGACTTTCTTCCTGCCTTTGCTCTTTTGTTTGTTTTGGCGATTATAGTACGCTTTATATCCGCCCAGTACACAATGAACCGCTATCTCGAGTGGGCGTTCTGGGCCTTGATTGTAGGGCTTTTGGTTTCAAACACCGTGGGTGTTCCCAAATGGCTTAAGCCTGCTGTTCAGACTGAATATTACATAAAGGCCGGCCTCGTTATAATGGGCTTCTCGGTTCTTTTTTCCAACATAGTAAGCTTCGGTCTTTACGGTTTGGGCATAGCCTGGATAGTTACTCCCATTGTTATAATTTTTATGTGGTACTTCGGAACAAGGGTTCTTAAAATAAACAACGAACCCCTTATTATAACTCTTTCGGCGGCTACAAGCGTCTGCGGAACCAGCGCCGCCATAGCGGTGGGAGCGGCCAGCAAGGCCAAAAAGACAGACCTTTCCCTTGCGGTTTCAATCTCCATTATATTTACTGTTTTAATGATGGTTTTCGAGCCTATTATAATAAGAGCCGCAGGCTTAGGCGAGGTTATGGGCGGAGCCTTAATCGGCGGAACCATAGACTCAACGGGCGCCGTTACCGTAGCAGGCACGGTTTTGGGCGAAACTGCCCAAACGGTGGCGGTTTTGGTTAAATCCATACAGAACATACTCATAGGCTTCATAGCCTTTGCAGTAGCGGTTTTCTTCACAGGCAGAGAAAAGAACGAAACAGGCAAAAGCAAAGTAACGGCGGCTGAAATATGGCACCGTCTGCCGAAATTTATTTTAGGCTTCTTTGCGGCTTCCCTTATAGCCTCCTTCGTTATTCTCCCCCTTACCTCTTCCGAAACGGTTTCTTCAATAAATTCCGTTTTGGATCAGTATAAAAACTGGGCCTTTGTTCTTGCCTTTACAAGTATAGGCCTTGACACAAATTTCAGGGAAATAAAGGAACAGTTTGCCGGAGGAAAACAGGTTACCCTCTACGTTGTGGGACAGCTTTTCAACATCGTTCTGACTTTCTTAGCGGTTTATGTTCTCCTCTCGGGCAACTTCTTCCCCCTGCCCAACCTTGTAGCTTGATAAAACAGATAAAAGGGGCGACATTATGAAAAATCTCAAAAAAATAATTTCATACGGCGGCATAGGGGCTGTGGTTCTCCTTGCTCTGTATATTATGAAAAACGGCTTAGGCCTTGCCGAGGGCTTAGACTTCGGCGCAGGAGCCTACTATTACGCCGATATACCTAATTTTGAAAGCATTGTAAACACAAACGTCTATACCTCCCCCGTGCCTATGTGGGTTTTAATCCTCTTATTTTTAATCTGGGGCTTCCTTATGTATAAGCTTTGGCAGTTTGTGGCAGGAAAGTAATAAACCTCGAACATCAGACATATCCATATACTGCCTCTCCATTATTAAAGGTCAATATTCAAGATATTTAGATATTTGGATATTGGCCTTTTAATATGCTTGACTACGGAAGAAATAAGGTATATAATTTATCCGTATAACCTACTGAATTGATATGTAAATACGGTGATGATATGTGCGAAATTAATTACAAAGAGCTTAGAGAATTTGAGGGAGAGGGCTGTGTTCTTATAGATATAAGAGATTCGGCCTCTTACGCTCACGGCTCTGTCAAAGGGGCTGTCAATATAGAAAGAAACAGTCTTATAAAAGAGACGGCTTTGCCTAAGGATAAAAAGCTTATACTTATATGCGCCAAAGGGGAGCAGAGCTTAGAGCCTGCCCTTAAGCTTAGAAACTTAGGCTTTGAGGCCTACAGCCTTAAGGGCGGCTATAACGAATGGCTTATTAATACAATAAAGAATGAAAATGCAGTAAAAAGACAGGAAGAAATAGAATTAAGCATAAGAAAAACCTTTAAGAGGAGGCTGTTTTCAAAATTTGCAAAGGCTGTAAATATTTATGAGCTTGTAAAGGAAAACGACAAGATCGCCGTGTGTATTTCCGGCGGAAAGGATTCTATGCTTATGGCAAAGCTTTTTCAGGAGCTTAGGCGGCACAACAAATTCCCCTTTGAGCTTGTTTTCCTCGTTATGGACCCGGGCTATAACAGGGCAAACAGAGAGGTTATAGAGAGAAACGCCGAAATTTTAGGCATACCCGTTACAATATTTGAAAGCAATATATTTGAAGCGGTCTATACGATAGAAAAATCCCCCTGCTACCTTTGTGCAAGAATGAGAAGGGGACATCTTTACAGCAAGGCGAAGGAATTAGGCTGCAATAAAATTGCTCTGGGCCACCACTATGACGACGTTATAGAGACAATACTTATGGGTATGCTCTACGGCGCCCAAATTCAGACTATGATGCCTAAGCTTCACAGCACAAACTTTGAGGGAATGGAGCTTATACGGCCTCTTTACCTCATAAGAGAAGAGGACATAAAGGCATGGAGGGATTTTAACGGCTTACACTTCATACAGTGCGCCTGTAAATTTACAGACACCTGCTCTTCCTGTAATAACGAAGAAAACCGCTCCAAAAGGGTTGAAATAAAGGAGCTTATAAGGGAGCTTAAAAAGAAAAATCCCGAGGTAGAGGCTCATATTTTCAGAAGCGTTGAAAATGTAAATCTTGACACCGTAATAGCCTATAAGGACAAGGGCATAAAACACAGCTTTTTGGATAATTATGACAACAAACAATAGGCAGCAGGTATATGAAAATTTTTAAAAAATATTCCGTAGATTTTATTTGTTTTGTGTGGTAGTGTAGAATAATCGGGAAGTACGGGTTTGAGAAAGGCATGTTAAAATATGAAATGGATATATAAACAGCCTGTTGAAATTTTTTTCGGCGGCGGTGAGATAAACAGAATATATGATTTGGTTAAGGGCTGTTCTTCGCCTTTGCTTGTCTGCTCTATGTGTTTTGTCAGAAACGGTTTGGCGGAGGAAATAAGGGGGAAAATTGGGAATTTAAGTATTTTTTCCGATGTGTCCCCAAACCCCGATATTAAAGAGGTAAATCTTTGCAGCAAGCTCCTGAGGGAGAAAGGCTGCGATGTTATAATTGCATTAGGGGGAGGAAGCGTTATTGACCTTGCAAAGGCGGCTTCCTTAGGTGTTCCCGATATTTCCGAATACTGGGGAACGGGAAAGGCTGTTCCCAAAGAGCATATACCCCTTATAGCCGTTCCCACAACAGCCGGAACAGGCAGCGAGGTAACATCCGTCAGCGTTTTGACCGACAGGCGGACAAACAAAAGGCACCTCTTTCAGCGGAAAGCCTTTACCCTATGGCGGCGGTTGTCGACCCGGAGCTTTTGTTTACACTGCCCTCAAGAGTAACGGCCTCAAGCGGAATAGACGTTCTCTGTCACGCCGTTGAGGGCTATTGGAGCAAAAACCATCAGCCCGTCTGCGACACTTTAGCCCTCAGGGCAATAAAGCTTATTTTAAAATATCTGCCCATAGCCTATAATGAGCCTGACAACAGGGAAGCAAGAGAGAAAACAGCGGAAGCCTCTCTTCTTGCGGGGCCGGCCTTTAATCTCCCCAAAACAACGGCGCCCCACGCCTGCTCCTTTCCCTTAACAAGTATCTGCGGCATACCCCACGGGGAAGCCTGCGGCCTTACCCTTGATTATTTTGCGGTTATAAACGGAAAGGACAGACACACTCAGGAGCTTACAGAGGCTTTGGGCTATAAAAATACCTATGAATTTGCGGAGAATATTGACAGGCTTAAGGCTCTTTTGGGCTTGAGAAGGGGGCTAAAGGACTTTAACCTGACCGATAGGGATATAGAGGAACTTGTAAGGCACAGCACCCACCCCAATCTTAAAAACAATCCCGTTGAAATAACGGAGGAAATTTTATATGATATGTATAACAAATTAAGGAGGATATAAAAAATGTCGGAGATAAGCAGAGAACAGGTTCTTGAATATGACAAAAAATATAATCAGCACCCCTGGCTTATGGGGAATGTAAACCCCATACCCGTTGAAAGAGCAGAGGGCATATATTTTTGGGACTACAACGGAAAGAAATATTACGATATGGCAAGTCAGCTTGCAAACGTGAATTTGGGCTACGACAACAGGGACATTATTGAAGCGGTAAAGAAACAGATTGAAATTCTGCCCTATATAGCCCCGGCAAACGCTTCAGGCCCCCGCTCTGAGCTTGCAAAGCTTTTAATTGATTTGGCTCCCGACAATATGGCTAAGGTTCTCTTTACCTGCGGCGGCTCAGACGCCAACGAGGTCGCAATCTACGCCGCAAGAACGGTAACGGGCAGGAGACACCCGAACCCTTAGCCCTCCCCAAGGGGGGCTTTTTATTGTCATAAATATGAAAATTATTAAAATTTTTCTATAGTTCCAATATTGACTAAATCCGATTTTTTTATTATACTTCCTTTATCAAAAACAAAGGAGGGAAAATATTATGAAGGTTAGGGAAAAGTGGCTGACAATCGGCACGGTAGTCTTAATTTTCCTGCTGTGGATTTCAGTCACCAATCTCGGAAATGTTTCCGAAACGATTATACCTTCACCCCAAAGCGTTATTGAAGCCTTTGTCAAAATAATAAAGGACGGCTACAAGGGACACACTCTCATAGAGCATATTGCCACGAGTATGCGGCGGCTTATAATAGCCTATGCTCTTGTTGTCGTAACGGCGGTTCCCTTAGGACTCTTAAGCGGCTACAACTCAAAAATCAGAGCAATCTTAGAGCCTGTAATTGAATTTTACAGACCCCTTCTGCCTCTTGCCTACTACACGATTTTGGTTTTGTGGATGGGCATTGACGAAAGCTCAAAGTTAGCTTTATTATATCTGGCAGGCTTCGCCCCCATATATATAGCCTGTGTTTCAGGGGTTTTGAGAATAAAAGAGGACTACATAAACGGCGCCTATACTCTGGGAGCCAACAAGCGGCAGATTTTCTTTTATGTAATTTTCCCTGCGGCTCTGACTGATATATTTACGGGCCTCCGAACGGCTTTGGGTGTTGAATATACCACTCTCGTTGCGGCGGAGATGGTAGCGGCTACGGCCGGAATGGGCTGGCTGGTGCTTGACGCCGGCAACTATTTAAGAAGCGACATTGTTTTTATGGGAGTAATAATAATGGGTATAACCGGCATACTTCTCGACAAGATTATAAGAAGCGTTGAAGCTAAGGTTGTACACTGGAAAGGCAAAATCTAAATTTTTTATTTGTGAACAGGAGTGAAAAAAATGAAACGATTTTTAAGCATATTATTGACATCAGTTATAGGGCATTCTCTTGCAGCCTGCGGCTCGCAAAGCTCAGCAACAGAAGAAACGGCTTCCGAGGCCGCCGAAAGCGGAGCAGAGGAAGAAGCTGACACCTCATCGGACGATTACACAGTAAGAATCAATGTCATTTATTTAATTTAAGGGGCAATTTTTCAATTAAGGGTGTAACC
>JAJQFB010000006.1:0-579 GCA_021201395.1 Clostridiales bacterium
CGCTAAATGGAAGAATTTGCTATTCATCTTGTTATGTTAACTAAATGACATTGGCAGGGTATCTATGACACAGATACTTTTCTAAGCCGTTCCCGGCTGCTGTCCGAAAAAATCTCTGTTACCGAAGCCTCCCTAAAGGCTTTGCAGTCTGAATTGAGTGTTGAATTAATGCGGCAGGAAAGTGCTGTTAATATAATCCCGAAAGTAAATAATCTGCTCGAAGTCTATGAGCAGCTGTCTAATCCTAAAGTAAAAAATGATATGCTGAAAGAAGTTCTTGAATCTGTCGTTTATATAAAAGAATCCGGCGGCAGATGGCACGGTTCTCCCGATAATTTTGAAATTCACATTTACCCTGTTTTGCCCGACAATGCAAAAGCCGCCCTTGACTGAGCGGCTTTCTCAATGATAACCTTTGCGTACTAACGAATCAGCACATAAGGGTTATCAGTGATAAGCCGCTTTTATATGCCGCTGCGGTGCATTAAGGAAACGATGATTAATTCGCCAAAGCAGATTTGCCTCAGATTTTTCCGAGTGTTCAGAAGTTTTGCTGATGCAAAACCGGGCTTGAAGCCC
>JAJQFB010000006.1:679-6761 GCA_021201395.1 Clostridiales bacterium
GTCGAACGTCTTTTCGATTCCCTCAGAAGTTTTGCTGATGCAAAACCGGGCTTGAAGCCCGTCGAACGTCTTTTCGATTCCCTCAGAAGTTTTGCTGATGCAAAACCGGGCTTGAGGCCCGTCGAACGTCTTTTCGATTCCCGAGGAAGGCATTTGAGGGCATAGCCGTAGCCTACGCCCCCCCAATGCGTGACGAAGCAATCGGAAAAATCGGCGGTGAAGATGCGAAGAGCTAATTAATCAGCGGTTTTCTAATATTTTCAGTTCCGTCAAGTATCAAGCTATCATAAAAATTTTCTTAAAATCTAAAAATAAAAATTTATCATTAATATTGAAATATTTTGGCGAATATGCTATACTCTTTTCATAAGGCATATTTGTCTTATTTATTATATACCCGATAGAGAACGAAGAACGGTTTTCTCCTCACCTTTCCTTTATCATATATGAAAGGGGGCGGTGCCTATGATTTAGGTTATCCGGCTTTAGGATTATATGTATGGAAAGAGGTGACACTGTGATTGAAATTATCCGCGATTTTGATATGTTAATCGTATTAATTATCATTATTCGGATTATAAAACATATAATCACAAAAAAAAATAACCGTTCCGATACCCAATCCTAACGGTTATCTATATATAACTACATTGGTGAGGGGAAGCCGTTTCGGCTATTCTCTCTTGTGGTATTATAATATCACATTTTAAGCTTTGTGTCAAGGCTCCTGAAAAAATTATCCAAAAAAATGTTTAGGAAGTGAATAATATGATCGGAGTAAGACTGGGAAAAACGGAAATTGTCGTAAACAAAAACGGCTTCGGGGCTTTGCCCATACAGAGAGTGTCATTTGATGAGGCCGAAAGGATACTTAAAAGAGCCTATGAGGGCGGAATAGACTTTTTCGATACCGCAAGATTTTACACCGACAGCGAGGAAAAGATAGGCCGTGCCTTAAGCGGCGTAAGGGACAAAATTAAAATAGCCACCAAAACAGCGGCGGTAAACGCCGAGGGCTTTTGGAAAGACTTAGAAACCTCCCTCGGAAACCTTAAAACAGACCATATAGATATATATCAGTTCCACAATCCCTCTTTCTGCCCAAAGCCCGACGACGGCAGCGGCCTTTACGAGGCTATGGAGGAGGCAAAAAAACAGGGCAAAATCCTCCACATAGGCATAACAAACCACAGGCTTAAGCTTGCAAAGGAGGCCATAGAAAGCGGACTTTACGAAACCCTGCAATTTCCTTTCTGTTATTTGGCAACAGAAAAGGACATAGAAATTGTAAGGCTGTGTAAAGAAAAGGATATGGGCTTTATAGCTATGAAAGCACTTTCCGGAGGGCTTATTACAAATTCAAAAGCTGCGGCAGGCTTTATGTCCCAATTCGACAATGTTATTCCCATTTGGGGCGTTCAGCGCAGGAGCGAGCTTGAGGAGTTTTTGTCCTACATAGAAAATCCTCCGAAAATGACGGATGAAATAAGGGCTTTAATCGAAAGGGACAAAGAGGAGCTTGGGGGCGAATTTTGCCGCGGCTGCGGCTACTGTATGCCCTGCCCTGCCGGTATAGAAATAAACAACTGCGCCAGAATGTCACTGCTTCTGCGCCGTTCCCCCTCTGCGGCCCAGCTAAACGCCGAGGGCCGGGCGAAAATGAAGAAAATAGAGGGCTGCATAAACTGCGGCCATTGTAAGAGTATGTGTCCCTATGGCTTGGACACCCCTGCCCTGTTAAAGAAAAACTATGAGGACTATAAGGCTGTTTTGGCGGGCAAGGTAAGCGTAATTTAAAAAACCGTAAAAAACAAAGGCGGAAAGCAGATTTTTTGCTGCTTTCCGTCTTTTTTAATACTACAGTATTCTTGCGTTCTTATATTCCCCTGTTTCGGAAAATTCTGTCCAGTCGCAGATATTTTCGGCGTGATCTCCTATTCTTTCCAGATATTTGGCTATCATAAGAAAGTTTATGCTTGAATCCGACTTTTCAGGCTCCGACTTTAAAATTTCTATAACTTCTTTTTTAACCTCCTTAAAAAGCTCGTCAACTTTGTCGTCCTGCTTTATTGTGGCTCTTGCCAGAACCACATCTTCCGAAACAAAGGCCACTATCGAATTGTGAACCATATCCGCCGAAAGCTCCGCCATTGGGGGTATGTGCTGAACTATGCTGTAAATATGTTCACCCTCTATATGCCTTACAAGGTCGGCTATGTCCGCCGCCTGATCCCCTATTCTTTCCAAATCCGTCACCATCTTAAGGGCGGTTGAAACAAGCCTTAAATCCCTTGCTACGGGCTGCTGTTTTAATAAAAGTGAAAGACACATTGACTCTATATTCTTTTCCATATTGTCAATGTCTCTGTCCTTTTCAATTATCTCTCCTGCCAATATGTCGTCTTTCTTTTTAAAGGCCTCTATGGAGCTGTTAATCTGTTCCTCAACCATTCCGGCCATTTTCACAAGCTCCACCTTAAGATTTTGAAGCTCCGTATCAAACGTATGTCTTGCCATCTTATTCCTCTCCTTATTCTGATTATCCGAATCTTCCCGTAATATAGTCCTCTGTCCTCTTATCTTTGGGTCTTGAGAATATATCGGAGGTCTTTCCAGTTTCAACCATCTCGCCTACGAGGAAAAAGGCCGTATAATCCGCAATTCTCGCCGCCTGCTGCATATTGTGAGTAACAATAGCCACGGTATAGGTCTTTTTAAGCTCCTCCATAAGCTCCTCTATTTTGAGAGTGGAGATAGGGTCAAGGGCGGAGGTAGGCTCGTCCATAAGGAGAACCTCGGGCTTTACAGCTAAGGCTCTGGCTATACAGAGACGCTGCTGCTGGCCGCCGGAAAGGCCTAAGGCCGGTTTTTTGAGTCTGTCTTTAACCTCGTCGAAAATAGCCGCCCCCTTAAGGCTTGCCTCCGCTATGCCGTCAAGGGTTCGCCTGTCCTTTATGCCGTGAATTCTGGGGCCGTAGGCTACATTGTCATAAATACTCATAGGGAAAGGGTTGGGCTGTTGAAAAACCATACCCACCTTTTTACGAAGCAGGGTAGTATCAACCTTGGGGGAGTAAATATCCTCTCCGTCAAGAAGAATTTCCCCCTCAATGCGGCAGTTTTCCACAAGGTCGTTCATTCTGTTAAGCGTTTTCAAAAAGGTAGACTTTCCGCAGCCCGAGGGTCCTATAAAGGCGGTGATTTTCCTTTCGGGAATATCCATAGACACACCTTTAAGGGCGTGGTTTTGGCCGTAATAAAGGTTTAAGTCTTTAACAGTAATTTTATTTTCCATATTTATGTTTAACCTCTCATTCTCATAAAGCAATTATTTCCTTGTTCCCGTTCTTATAACAACCTTTGTCAAAAAATTTATTAAAAGCACTATGCAGATAAGTATAAAGGCTATGCCGAAGGCTTCCGTATATTTGGCCTTTGACATATTCAAATACATCTGTATGGTCAGGGTTCCGCCGGATGTGAAAATGTGGCCGAAAAATGATTTCGGAAGAAAATAGGCGCTTCCCGCCGTAAACAGAAGAGCCGCCGACTCCCCTACTATTCTGCCTATGCTTAATATAACCGAAGTGACGATTCCCGGCATAGCACTGGGCAGTATTATAGTCCTTATCATATACCATTTTGTTGCTCCTATACCCATAGCACCGCTTCTGTAGCTTAAGGGCACCGTTTTAAGGGCTGACTGTGTCGTGCTTATTATAATGGGAAGAACCATAAGAGTCAGGGTCAAAGAGCCGCAGAGTATGGAGAAGCCCAAACCCAAACTCGTTCCGAAGAAAACCATACCGAAAAGTCCGTATATTATGGAAGGAATACCCGACAAGGTTTCCGTTGTAAATTCAATCAGACTGACAAGCCGCCCCGGTTTGGCGTATTCCGTCAGATAAACCGCCGCCCCTATGCCTACGGGAGCAGCTATAATAAGGGTTATTACAATAATGTAAAGTGTGTTTACTATATTGCCCAAAATTCCCGATGTTCCCTTTATTGCACTTGTTACAGTTGTTAAAAAGGACAGATTTATCGAGCTTACTCCTCTTACGAAAACATAGGCAACAATCCCCACGAGAACAGCCACGGCCAAAGCTGCCGACAAATATATAAGTGCAAGCAGAACAATATCCGAAATTCTTCTTTTAGAACCGTATACGCTATTCATTTCCCTTTCCCCCTTTTATTATCCTGTTTATAACGATATTTACTATCATTATAAAAGCAAAGAGTACAAGCCCTACGGTAAACAGAGCCTGTCTGTGCAGGCCGCTTGAATAGGACATCTCGGAAACAATACCCGTTGTCAAAAATCTTACGGAATTAAAGGGCAGCGGCATATTAACGGAATTTCCCGAAACAAGAACAATAGCCATAGCCTCGCCGATTGCCCTGCCTACGCCCAAAACAACGGCGGTTATAATTCCGTTTTTTGCGGCAGGTATTGTTGTCTTGAATATAGTTTGTGTTTTGGTGGCTCCCAAAGCAAGAGAGGCCGCCCGAAGCTCCTCAGGCACAGCCCTCAGAGAGGTTTCCGACACATTTATAACAGTAGGCAAAATCATAACCGCCAAAACAAGTATGGCCGCCAGCATATTGGCTCCGCCCGTAAATTTGTGTGTTTCCGAGCCGCTGAATATAAAAAACTCAAGCTTATACATAAGAGGATTTATAATTAAAACCCCCATAAGCCCGTAAACAATAGAGGGTATTCCGGCTAAAAGCTCCACAGCAGGCTTTACAACCGCCGCCGCTCTTTTATGGGCAACTTCCGAAAGAAAAACCGCTGTAAAAAGCCCCACGGGAACTCCTATAACAAGGGCAAGAGCCGTACCCGTAACCGATGTCAAAATCATATAGGCAATGCCGAAAGATGGCTCCGCTGCCGTAGGTGCCCAGAGAGTATTAAAGAGCATATCGAAAATGCCCACCTGAAACAGAGCCGGTGTTCCCGATATTATCATATAAAGTGTTATAGACAAAACCGCCGCCACCGCCGCCATTGCACAGAGGAAAAATATAAACTTCATAAGTGTTTCAACAAAGTTTTTCGATGAACCTCTTCCGTTAATGGAAAAATTACCGCTTTTACTTATTATTTTTTCAGAAGAAAGGGCTCGGCCCTTAAGCCTAGCCCCTGCCGTAGAAACATTCTCCATATTATCACCCCAATAAACTCAGAAAGCTTAATCAGTCAACGGTAATCAAGCCTACAGACTTAATAATTTCCTGCCCCTCGTCACTTTCAATATAGGCGAAGAAAGCCTGAACTGCCTCGCTCTGTTCGCTTATTTCCCCTTTTGTAGCCATAACAAAGGGTCTTTGGAGAGGATATGAACCTGACTTAATGTTTTCCTCCGTTGCCTCTGCACCCTCAAGGCTTAAGGCCTTAACACTGCCGTCAACAACATCAAGGGAAACATAGCCTACAGAACCGGGAATTGAAGCAACCTTTGCCATAACGGCTCCTGTGGAGTCTATTTCTTGGGCGTAGCTGCACTGATCTTCAATGTCCAAAAGCTCCTCGAAAGCCCCTCTCGTTCCCGAGCCTGCTTCCCTGCCTATAACGACAATCTGACTTTCATCTCCGCCGACTTCGCTCCAGTTTGTAATCTCCCCTGTGTAAATTGCCTTAAGCTCCGCAAGGGTAAGATTGTCAACGGAATTTTCAGGGTCAACAACCACGGCTATCCCGTCTATGGCAACAATGTTTTCAATAAGCCCCTTTTCAAGCTCCTCCTCTTTTAAAGCTCTCGAGGAATTTCCTATGTCAACCGACCCTGCCGCAAGGCTCTCAAGGCCTGCACTTGAGCCCGTAAATTCCGCCGAAGCCGTAACCCCGCCGTATTTTTCCATAAATGCCTCGCTTAAAGCCGAAGCAAGCTTTTCCATAGAGGTTGAGCCGTTCATTGTTACGGAACCTGTAAGGCTCTCGGACACATCTCCCGAAGCCGAACCGCCGCAGCCTGCAAACACAGCCGCCGCCAAAACCGTTGTAAGTATAATTTTTTTCACTTTTATAAATCCACCTTTCTGCGAAAGGCACCGATGGGGTTATGAAATGGATGCG
>JAJQFB010000024.1 GCA_021201395.1 Clostridiales bacterium
ACAAAGCCATAACAATATCAACCACTTTTTCGCAAACTCTGTCACCGACTTCATCTGCAAATTCCTCATTGCCTATGACATTGCCGTTGATGTTTACATTAACATTTATATTTGGTGTTCCCGTCAGCAGTTTTTCCGACTTATCAGAAGGAATTATCCTTGTGCCTGTGGGCAAGTCCATTATTTCTCCGCCGTTTTCATTTACCCTTGTGAAACCACCGCCGAAGTATGAAGTACCTGTTGCGTTTGAATCTAACCAAGGAACGGAAAGACTGCCGCCTTGAACGGGGCCTATAAATCCATCTGTAGTTGATGCATTTACCGTAACCGATACACTTGCTGTCAAAGGCTTGCTTAAGGTTTCTGTAAGTGCAGTTCTTAAGCCTTCCGCAGCTGTTACTGCACCACCTTTACAGTTTTTAATACCGTCAACATAGGAATCACCGTAGGTTTTTGAAGTTTCAAGCACCTTTGACACATCTTCCGGCAAAACAGTGCTTAATGTTGTAGCACCCAAGTTGTAAAGAGCCTTTGAGTTGTTTCCGACTGCTCCTATTGCAGAGGATTGGGCAAATACATCTGCATATGCTTTAGGTACTGTATCTATTCCTTTCATGGCATTTTGAAGTTCATTTACAGATGGCATCATCTGCTCATAGAATTCAAGTATGTGTCCTCTTGTTTCACTCGGCACTTCCGCAAAAGCCATATCCATAGCCTGCGTAATTGCCGTAACAACGCTGTCCGTCATAGGAATAGTTCCGTTAGCAAGGTCATTAAATGCTTCTTCGCTGTAAACCTCATTTAAGACTTTGTTTGAGGCTTCCTTTATTGAATCGGCAATTTCGGGAAATGCTCCCATTATGGCTTCATTCTCGAAAGACAGTCCCTTCGCCGTAAGTCCGGCTATTTTTTCATTGTAAGCTGAGTTTGCTTCTTCTATAGCGGTTGCCAATTCATCAGAGCCGCTTGCATACATCAGCTTTGCCGCTGCAATAGTATCAATTCTTGTATTGTTGTAGGTTTCTCTGAGATTATCAAGCTCGCTGTTTGTAGCTTCGATTAAGTTCTGAAAACTCTCCTGACTGAGGTCGCCTGTGGTGAAATCGTACTTTAAGGTTTCAAGCTTTGCCTCGCTCTGTGCAGCTGAAATTTGTTCTTGTATTTCCGCCTGTTGTTTCATAATGGCAGCGACTGCCTCGGTTGAGTCTAAATCCCAGTTATGTTCGTATGCGTTTTTTGCTGCTGCCTTTAAATCTTCACCAAGCTTCGTTGCCTGTTCCGAAAGCTGTCCGTAGTATCCGTTGGCAGCTTCCGAAAATGATGAACCAAATTCAGAGTTATTAAACAAAAGGTCAATGTTGAGGCTCAGACTGTACTGCTTATCTTTGACAGCCTCTTGAAGATTTGCCACGTAATCATCAACCGCAGCCATATAATCTTCTTCATTTATTTCACTGCCGAATTGTATCTGAAAGTTCAGCTTATTCAGCTTTTTAACAGAGTCGGATACATTTTGAAGGCTTGACTGAAAGTCCTCATAAGCACTTGATACCTCATCAACTTGATTTAACAAATCCGCGCCGAACACACCTTTGACGATTTCCTCACATTCTTCTGCGGAAAGTGTTATATCACCGAAGTGCTTAGCGATGTCTGCTTTTTCAAGATGTTTTTTCCATATAAGTACATCGGCAGCAACCGCAGCAATTCCCGCAGCTATCCAAGTCAATGGACAGGCAAGCAATGATGTATTGAATGCTGTCTGTGCCACTGTGGCCAACTTCTGTGCGGTAGATAATCCTTTCATAACTCCGCTTAATTTGCTCACAAAGGTTGAAATTCTTACAGCAATGCTGAAAGCCTTCAAACCGGCAACAACAGCAGCTCCGGCAATAGCAAGTTCTTCAAAATTATTTATGATGAAACTTACAATAGGTTTCAGTTTATTGAATGCGTTCTTGCAGAAATCTATGGCTTTAGGAATTTTGCTGTCGAGCCAAGCACCAGATTTTTCGGTAGCACCCGGAAGTTGTTCCGAGAACCAACGAACCGCCTTTGTTACATAAGGCTCTAATTTCGAACCTATTTCAAGCTGAAAATCCTGTGTTGCAGACTGAGCGAGCGACAATGCACCCGATAGATTATCCGTCATTGTATCAGCCATTTTATTCAAAGCACCGTCGCAGTCACCGAGTTTATTATACAGAGAGTCAAATTCATTCTCACCGTTATCAAGTGTGTTTGTAAGGCCGCTCAAAAGTGCGTTTAAAGTGGTGAGCTGCGTTTTGCCGGCAATCATTGTAAGGTAATTATTACGCTGTTCTTCTGTCAAATTTGCTGTTGCAGCATCAACTTCTTCAAGAACTGTTGTTATTCCTTTGAAGTCGCCGTTCGCATTGTACGCAGACACACCGAGTGCCTGCATTGCATCATAGCTTTCACCGGATTTCTTCGTTAAGTTTACTAAAGTACTCTGAAGTTTTGTTCCCGCCTCAGATCCTTTAATACCTCTGTTTGCCAAAATACCGAGAAGTGCAGCCGATTCCTGCAAAGGTGTGTTGAATGTTTTAAAAGTACCGCCCACATTTATGTATGCCTCCTGCATTTGAGTGAGAGTGGTATTTGAATTGTTCTGAGCCGCCGCACAAACATCAAGATAATTTTGCAGCTCATCAGTGCCTTTGCCCAAAGCCGACATTGAATCGGTTACAAGGTCAGATGTTGTGGCAAGGTCTGCTCCTGTTGCCTCGCTTGCTCGGAGCATAGGCTCCAAACCGCTTATACAATCCTCTGTTTCCCAACCTGCCAAAGCCATATATGAAAGGGCATCGGCAGACTCCTGTGCTGTTTTGGTAGTGCTTTTTCCGGCATTCCTCGCTGCCTCTTCAAGCTTTTTATACTCATCCGAGGTTTGTGCAATACCCTTGATTCCGGCCACATTGGACATACTTTGCTGAAAGTCCTTATATGTATTTAATGAAGAAACAGCAAAAGCACTGACAGCCGCTGCTCCCGCAGCACCGAAAGCAACGGTTGTTTTTGCGGCTTTGGCAAGCCCCGAATCAATGGCATCGGCTGCGGAATTGCAGTTTTTCAACTGTGCCTTGAAAAGCAGTGCCTGTTTTCCCGTAGCGGTCAATTTGGGAGTAAATTTGTCAGTTAAGTTCAAAATAGTATTTATCGTTTTACCCATTTAATTTTTTACTCCCCCTCTTAAATGAAAAACCCTTTAACTCAATAATGAGCAAAGGGTTAAAAAATCACTCGATTTTATGTTTTAGTATCCAATTTATTAAATCTTTATATTGCTTTTCATCTGATGCAATTTTTAAAATAAAATCTGACAATTCATCTTGTGTATAACAGAGTGAAATGCCATTTATCTCAAAAAACAACAGCATAGCATGAGTACCGATTCTTTTGTTTCCGTCTACAAAAGGATGATTTTTAATTAAGCCGTATCCAAGCCTTGCTCCTTTTTCGCATATTGTCGGATACAAATCTATACCGTCAAAAGTTTGAAACGGTGTACAAACAGCAGAATCCAACAGATTTTCATCTCTCAGACCGTATTCTCCGCCTGTTTCGGATATTAACTGTTCATGCAGCAGTAATATTTGTTGTTTTGAAAACCTTATCATTCAGCTAACACCCTATATGCCTTTCTGTTTTGGTCAATAAGTTTTTTTGAAGCCTCTAATAAATCATTTTCGGATATTTCATTGCTTTCTACCTGATTATATTCCAAAACAACATATTTTGGTGCATTATTTTTTAATATAACAGCCATACCGTTTTTATCTACCAACCTTGCTACCTTTGAAAAATTTTGATTTGCATCTGTCATTGAAATCATTGAATTTGTATCAATTAACATATAGGTCACCTCCCATAAACATTTGTTAATCTTATTATATACTATTTATAGGATAAATTCAACCTATTTTTGCAAAAGCCTTTATTATCGTGTTCAATTCCTTATAGTACAATTCCATACTTTTGTAATAAAAAGCCTTCTCCAACGGCTTTAATGACAAAATGTAGTTAGGACTTACACCTCTGACCGTATAAAAGGACAGCATATTCATTTCGCTGTCCTTTTCAATCAGTTTTTTAATTTATCTTCGTCCTGTTCTTCCTCGTCATCATCAAAGAAATTTATCAGCTTGATGCCTAAATCCGTAATCTCCGAAATGTCAAATATTGCTCTGACAATATCGTATGGGTAATCTATCTCGCAGCTCTCCTGTAACTCTTTGCTGTGTAACATCGGACAGCAGTCATAAATCAATTTGACCATAGCATCAATCATATCAATATAACTTTCCGACTTAACTCTCTCGGAGTATTCAATCCTCATAGTATCGGTCGGATTATTGAAGGTAATATTGCCGTCAAGACTTTTGATATAAATGTCTTTGGTGGCTGTTCTTTTGCCGTCCTTTTCGAGTTTTTTCCTTATTAACTGTTCAAGTGTAACTTTAATCATAATCGTGATCTCCTTCCAAAATAAGTTTACAATAGAATTCAATAAGATCATTCCGCCTGTAATGGGGCATATAGTACATAACCTTATATTTTTGATTTTTAAATGTGAAGTACATATCATTTCTCGGATTTTCAACCGCTCCGTTTCTGACGGTTATTTTGTGTGTAATGCTTTCATAAACAGTACCGCCGTTCTGATTGTTTTCTCTGCCGGAAGTCGGAAGTATTTCCGCCCAAACAGTGGAAATCTTATTGTAGCTGTATGTAAGCTCTCCGAACTCGGTCTTGCTTTCTGTTTTTGCATACACATCAATCCGATGTCTTAACCTTTCAAGAGTGTCCGCCATTAAACCACTCCCTCTCTTAAAGGAAAAAGCAGGGAGCGGAGTGTAAGAGTAAGCTCGTGATGGTCAGCCTCTTCTCGGTGTTCATAAAGATAACCGAGGGTATATAAAACAGCAGCTTTGCTTAAAGGGGACTCTTCAAGTTCCTCGCTTGTTTCACATCTTGCAACATCAATACACAATTGTACTGCTGTATTCAAAAGGGCAGATATTAAACCGTCATCCTCGGAAATATCTACCCTTAAATAATTTCTTGCCTCTTCAATTGTTACCGCCACAGCCGTTCCCTCCTATTATTTTTAGCTGCCGCTGACTGCCAAAATCTGTACTGCTTCGGGAAGTATCAGCTTTCCGTCAACTCTTTCTTTTGCAACATATCCAATAAGACCGTTTCCGGCAAACAATTCTGTAAGCTGCTTAAATGAACGAGTACCTCTGTCGCCGATGTTGTAGTAGCTGAAATCACCGAATGCAATCTTATCGGTCGGAGCATATGCAGATGTATATACCTCGTAACCGAGTAATCTGTCAGGCTCTCCCTGTGTCAATGCCGGCTGCCACATATACACTCCGTTGTTGTCTTTCAATTTTCTGATGCTTGCAATGGTACTGTCGTTCATAATGAACTTTGCACTTTTACGATAAGGTCTTCTCAAAGCATAAATAAGGCTTATTATGTCATCAGCCTTTATTGCGGAAACTGTGTTCGCAAGTGTACCGCCGCCTGTTTCGGCAAACAATCCAAGAGGCTGTCCCGTTCCCGTACCATTTAAAAAGGCATCCTCTTCAGCATTAGAGAGTGCCTTTCCGAATTGGTCTATTATGTAGCTTTCAAGATTGAAAGCATTGTCATATAAAAGCTCCTCGGTTACTTTGATTGCCACATGAAGTTTATGTGCATCAAGCAAAATCTGACTGAATGTTGCATCACCGAAGGTCAATGCTCCGCCTTCTTCAATCCAAGCCGCTGCGGGTTTGGTGGCAGCGATATTGATTTTATGTTCGCCGCTTGTAGTAATCTTTGTGCCTAATTTTCTCATTATGTTTTCTTCATCAAGCACATCAATCAGTCGCTTATCGTATTCTTCCGGAACAAGGTATCCGCCGTCTGCATCCGCACCTTCCTGCAAGACATCGGAAATCTGTTTGAAGTTAGACCTAAGAGCATTAAGCATACTCTTTCTGTATTCCTCGCTTGCTCTGCCGGTTTTGACTTCCTTGCTGCCGATTGGATTATTTAAGATAGGGTTATTAATGGGTTTTGACATTTCTCTGTCCATTTCTTCCATTTTTTTCTGCTCGGTCAATGGCAATGCCGTAGCCCTGTATCTTCTTTTCCATAGAATCGTAGGCTTTCTGTTCGCTTTCGGTCAGAAAACCATCGGCATCTTGATGTGTTTCAATAAAGTTTTTGGCATCCGCCCACGCTTTCTTTCTCAGTTCTTTAAGTTCATTTGATGTCATGTGATTACCTCCAATTTTTCAATAAAATAAGCCTTTGCATCAAGGCATCGGCTCTTATAGATCTGTTTTTGTTTTTTATCTTAGCAAGCAGAGCATTTGCCGCTGCCTGCCTTGTTACCATTACATTTGAAAAAGCAGCCGTTATATCAATAGACTCTTTATCCTCGGCTTCACTTATGCTGTCTATAAATCCGAGTTCAAGTGCTTTGTGTGCATTAAACCAACTTTCACAGTCCATAAGATGTGAAATCTTAGTTCGGCTCAGACCTGTTTTAAGTTCATAGGCATTGATTATGCTCTCTTTGAATTCGTCTAAAATTTCAGCTTCTTTTCGCAGGTCTTTGCTTTCTCCGCAGGCCATACTTGAAGGGTTGTGTATCATAAGCA
>JAJQFB010000087.1 GCA_021201395.1 Clostridiales bacterium
CAAAATATCTTTTGTCCCCTAAAAATTATGGTGTTAAATCTTAAAGACGGGTAATACACATTTGATTTAATGTCAATATCTTTTATCGATAAAAATAATTTTTTGGGATATAAAAAGCCATAACAATACAATCTGTGTAATTTTTTACCAACGCAAAAATTTCCTTGTAAACCTTTTGTGATTATGATATAATATTATGGATATACAAACAAAAAGAGGAGGTTAATATATGGAGATTCACAAATCGGGAGAGGATTATCTTAAAACTATCCTTATACTGAAAAACAGACAAGGATATGTCAGGTCTATAGACGTAGCCAACGAGCTGGGGTTTTCAAAGCCGTCTATAAGCAGGGCAATGTCTATTTTGAGGGACAACGGTTATTTGATGATAGAGCTTGGGGGCAATATTATTTTAACCGAAAAGGGTATGGAAAAGGCAAGAAGCATTTACGAGAGGCACATTGTTATAACCACATTTTTCGTAAAGGTTTTGGGAGTTGACAAGGCCATAGCCGAAAAGGACGCCTGCAAAATAGAACACGACATAAGCGATGAAACCTTTTTAAAAACAAAGAAATATTTGAAAAATATGTAACATAAAAGACATATTATTGTATTTGCAATAGGGCTTTTTATATGCTATAATACAAATAAGGGCAGAAAAAAATTTTGACACTAATCTTAAGGAACCGCTGATTAATTAGCTCTTCGCATCTTCACCGCAGATTTTCCCGATTGTTTCGTCATGCATTTTCAACATAGGCTCCGGCTATGCCCTCAAATGCTTTCCTCGCACTCGAAAAAATCTGCGGCAAATCTGCTTCGGCGAATTAATCATTGCTTCCCTAAAAAATATAATCTGATGAAAGGATGCGAAACAAATGAAAAACAATGTTTTCAAAAAAATTACAATAATTTTGGCTGTTGTTTTTTCTATGCTTATGTGCGTAAGTGCTTTAGCCGATGATCCCGTTTATGTTACAATAAACGGAAATGCGGTTACATATGCCACGACAGATGCTCAGCCTATGATTTACAACAGCAGAGCAATGGTGCCCATAAGAACCACGGCGGAAGCCTTAGGCTTAACCGTAGGCTGGGACAAGGACACGGAAACCGCCACATTTACAAACGCAGACGGCTCAAGAGTTATTAAACACACAATGAGGAGCAACATTATTTATGTAAACGAAACCCCCACTTCCTTTGACACAGCTTCTATAGTTGTAAACAACCGTATTCTCATGCCCATAAGAATGTTGGGTGAAGCAATGGGTGCAGAGGTAAGCTGGGACAACCCAAGCCGTACCGTAAACATTACAACGGCAAGTGAAACCCCCGAAATAGAGTATGCGGAATTTGTTGAGGACACTGTTACTTACGGCGATGAAGCAACCATTGTTGCAGTTACAAACCTTTACACAACAAGCGTAAGACTTTACGACCAGACGGGAGCCGAAACAGTCAAGGAAGCAACAACCTACTCCGACAACGGCGACGGCTCAAGAACTTTCTCAATCGACTTTACACCCTCCGCCGAGGGCGAAAGAACCTACTACTTATATGCAGGGGATGGAACCTCATACTACAGCGGCTATGCCGAGGTAACTCTTACAATAGAAGAGAACGATTCCGCAGACGATGATTCTTCCGATGACGGTCTTGACGAATATATCTACAAGGTAACCCTTGACAGCACAAAGGTTGAAAAGGGAGATTATGTGGAATTTACCGTAGTTACGACAGACGATGTTACGAGAATAAGAGTAGAGTCAAGCTACGGTTCAAAATACACAACACTTTCAGACTATACCGAAACAAGCAGCAAGCGTACCTTTGAGGGTAAATTAAGCGTTACCTCCACAGGTTCTCTTCACCTCTATTTCTACGTATATACGACGGATTTAGGTTCATATACCGATGATTACAGAGTTGTTGACTTCAGAGGAATTTCCGATGACGATGATGACGATGAAGAAGATCAGGAGCTTACTATAATCGATATTATTCCGGGTATGGGCGTCACTACAAAGAAAGAGGAAACAAAGCTCTATATTTTCACATCCACCGACATTGACTACGTTGAGGTTTATGATGAGGACGATGAGCGTGTGGCATATTCAAACTACACCTATGACGAGCTTGCCACCACAAATGTATTTCTTCTGACATGGACGGAGACCTCTTCCGGCACCAACAAATATACCGTAACCGCCTATAACGAGGACGATGATGAGGTAAGCGAAACAATAAGGATTTCCTGCGAGAGTAACCCCGGCTCTACCGAACCTTTCGTTATATCTATAGAGCCTAAAACAGACAATATAGAAACAGGCAAAACAACCACCTTTATAGCTAAGTGTTCCACAGGTACGGATTATATCGTAATAAAGGACGAAAACGGCAAAACCCTCTATTCAACGGAGGGCAGCTCCTCAACAGCCGGTTCCTCATATATAAAATTTACCTGTAAGGTTGATATTTTTTCCGTAAACGAATATTATACAATTTACGCTTATAACGAGGACGGAGACGTAGACGCAAGAACTTTCTATGTTTACGGTATAGATAATGCCGATCCGAAAATAACGGATGTAAACTACGATGCTTCAATCGACGAGGGCGATGAAGTAGAGGTAACGGTTTATACAACAACAACCGTAGCCAAGGTTTGGATTGAGGACGAGGACGACGACAATGTTACAAACAAGCTTAAAACACCCACAAAGTCAACCTCAAGCCAGTACACATGGGTATTCACTTTCGAGCCTGACGACAGCGGCAGAAGAACCTACACAATTTACGCCGAAAACGAGGACGGAGACGACTACGATACGAAAACAATAAAGATTAAAGTAAACTAATTTTTAAAATAAGCTTTTAAATCACTCTTATAAACAAAAATAAAGCGTTCCGCAGATTTTCTGTTCTGTGGAACGCTTCTTTATTTGGCTGAATCCTTTTTAATTTCTTTAATACAGGCTTCAAAATCGCCGGTTACTATTTTACAGCTTTCTCCAAGCATAAGGTTTACACTGAGGCCGAAGTCCTCGGTTAAAAAACCGGCTTCGTCCTTTTCGCCTATGGTTTCCTTAAGACTTAAGCTGCTGCTTCTGTAGCCGTAAAGCTTTTTTCCTTTAGCATAGGTATACCCAATCTCAAAGGCAGTCCCCGAATCGGCATCTTTCCCTCTGAAATCGTTTAAATTCGCACATATTATATTGGCCTTGTCTATAAGGTCTAAATTTCCCAAAAATATATCACGGGAATTTTCACAGTGATTGTCAAGGGGATAAAGACCCCGAAAACCGTATTTTTTACAAATTGCCTTTAAGACCTCACCTCTTTTTAAGGCGTCCTCATAAAAAACATCAAAGCCTGCTGTATATATTTTTTTCATACCTTTATTCTGCTTCCGTGTCTCCGAAAGTGGCAAGAGAGGCGGCTACCTTTTCTATAAGAGCCTCGTCTGTTATTTCAGCTACGGCATTATAGTATGTTTCCCCGTCTACGGTTATATTTTCCAAAAGTATAAAATTTTCCGGATCGGTGTCCTCGCTTGAAACAAAGTTTGATACAATTATTGTAGCTGAAAATGTCTGCACGCCGTTTTCGTCCTCATCGGATACAAAGTCTCTTACTTCAAAATCGGCGTCTACATTCTCAAAAACAGACAGCAACTCATCTTCGGAAGCAGGTATAGCGGCGGAAACGTTTTCGTCCTCACCCTTTATAACATAAATAAAACCCTCGTCCTCCGATTCAAACTCCATAGCGGAGCCGCTTGAGTCTGTGGTAACAAAGGTTTCATCGGGCAGAAGTATAGATACGGTTCCGTCCTCTGATACAGCCTCAGCTCCCATAAGGAGAGATGTGTCGGCACCGGCTTTCTCGGAGCTTCCTCCGCAGCCTGTAAGGTCTAATGTAAAGCAAAGAGCAAGGGATAAAACAAAAAACTTTTTCATAAACTTATTTTCCTTTCTTAAATAAATTAAAATTAATGCTTTAAATATAAAAGGGGTATTTGCAGTGAGAATAATCGTCACTGCAAAAGCCCCGTATATTCAATTTTCAGCTAAACACGGCAAAACTGTTTACCGCCGTTTCACAGGCCTCTACAGCTTCTTTGCTGTATATCTGCCCAACGGCAACATAAGCCTTGCTGCCTGTACAAACAGACCTTGAAATCGAGTAAAACTCAGAATAATTTCCTTCCTCGTCGGGAATATTAAACTTTATTATATAGGAGTACTCTTTAACTCCCTTATCTTCGGAAAAGTCGAATTTCATAATTTCAAACCATTCTTCGAAAATATCGGCGTCTGTTAAAATTTCCACCGCCTCGTCGGCATCTTGAGGAGCGTTTTTGTATGCAGAGCCGTCATCGTCGCTGTAATATATATTTATAAGCCCCAATTCGTTTGAGAAGCCTATACAGCCCTCCTCCTGAGAGGAAAGTCTCCAGTTGCTGTCGGGAAGCATTATATAAATTCCCGCATCATCGAATATAAATTCCTGACCGTCGGGGTTTTGGTGCCATCCATCAATTTTGGCTTCCGCAAGGGCTACATTACTCTCCGTTTCCTCTGTGTATGCTCCCACAGAGCCGGAGGTTTCGCCGCCGCAGGCCGTAAAAACAATTAATACAGCCGAAAGCAAAAATATAATTTTAATAGATTCATATCCTCTCATATTTTTATTTATTTTACCTCTCAGAATAAGAAATTTTATGCGTAATCAACAGCTCTTGTTTCTCTTATAAGGTTTACCTTGATTTTTCCGGGATATTCAAGCTCATTGTGAATTTTCTCGGCTATCTCCCTTGCCATAATTTTCATTCCGTCGTCGTCAACCGTTTCGGGAATAATCATAATTCTAAGTTCTCTTCCTGCCTGGATTGCGAAAGCGTGTTCAACTCCGTCAAAGGAAGCGGCTATGTTCTCGAGAGATTCGAGACGCTTAATATAGGACTCAAGGATCTCCCGTCTTGCACCGGGTCTTGCGGCGGAAATTGTGTCTGCCGCCTGAACCAGAACGGCTACAATGCTTTCGGGCTCTACGTCGCCGTGGTGAGCCTCAACGGCATTTGTTATAATGGGAGATTCCCGATACTTACGGCAAAGAGCAACTCCCAGCTCTATATGAGAACCGTCTACGTCGTGGTCGATGGCCTTGCCTATATCGTGAAGCAGACCGGCTCTTTTGGCAAGTGTGGGGTCAAGCCCCAGTTCAGAGGCCATAATTCCGCAGAGGTGGGCTACTTCGACAGAGTGTTTAAGAACGTTTTGACCGTAGCTTGTTCTGAATTTAAGCTTGCCCAAAAGCCTTACAAGCTCGGGGTGAAGATTGTAAACCCCTATTTCAAAGGTGACTGCTTCGCCCTCTTCCTTTATGTTCTGTTCAACCTCTTTCTTGGCTTTTTCAACCATTTCCTCGATTTTTGCCGGGTGAACCCTGCCGTCTACAATAAGCCTTTCAAGGGCTATTCTTGCTATTTCTCTCCTCATAGCATCAAAGCCCGATAAAATTACGGCTTCGGGAGTATCGTCGATTATAAACTCAATTCCCGTAAGAAATTCCAAAGTCCTTATGTTTCGGCCCTCACGGCCTATGATTCTACCCTTCATTTCATCATTGGGCAGCGTAACCACGGAAACCGTATTTTCGGCAACGTGATCCACAGCGCAGCGCTGAATTGCACTTACAATTATCTCTCTTGCTTTCTTTTCGCAGTCCTGTTTTATTTCAGTGTCGTATTCCTTGATTAAAACAGCCTTTTCGTGCTTTAAGTCTTCCTCAAGAGAGGCCAAAATAAGAGAACGGGCTTCTTCCGTTGTAAGACCTGAAATTCTTTCAAGCTCCGACTGTCTTGAGCTTAAAAGCTCATCGGCAGTTTTCAGCTTTTTGTCGGCGTTTTCAATCCTCTTGGTTAAAAGGTCTCCTCTTTTGTCGAGAGAATCCAACTTTTTATCCAAATTTTCTTCCTTTTGCTGGAGCCTTTTTTCCTGGCGTGAGAGTTCGTTTTTACGGTCTCTTACTTCCTTTTCAAGCTCGTTTTTGGTTTTGATACTTTCTTCCTTAGCCTCTACAAGAATTTCCTTTTTCCTTGCTTCGGCGTTTTTCTTTGCTTCAAAAATTATGCTTTCTGCTTCCTTTTCGGCAGAGCCTATAACCAATTCGGCTGTCTTTTTTCTCATAATATAGCCTATGGCAAAGCTTATGCCTACGGCAATTATAAAAACAATAACTATCGCAACAAGCCAAATTATGGAAAAATTAGCAATGAGTGATTTTAATAAAGACATAATTGATTTGTATACCTCCTTTATTATTTAGTTTTCAAAGTTCATTTAGGAAAAGTCATTGCAAAAATATGACCTTTCCTTATGTAATATTTAAAAAATATAAAATATGCGATACATAATTTTATTAAAGCCCGTAAAAGTCAGACTTAAATTTAATTTTTATCAATAACAAAAAATATATTATAGAGTATCACTTATTATATTATAACATTTATGCACTTCTGTCAAGTTAAACATTTTTACCCGTCTTTAAGATTTAACACCATAATTTTTAGGGGACAAAAGATATTTTG
>JAJQFB010000127.1 GCA_021201395.1 Clostridiales bacterium
CTTTCATCACTATTTGTGCCGGCGTGTGCGGCGGAATGGAGATTATAATGAAAAATTTGAACGAAACCCAACAGATGAATTATCAGATTGACAGGAATGCCCATTCCGAAGCTGCCTATATTATTGCCCAGGTTTACAAGGCTCTAAAGGAAAAGGGCTATGACCCGGTTAATCAGATTGTAGGCTATATCTTATCGGGGGATCCTACCTATATTACGGGTCACAATAACGCAAGAAGCCTTATAAGCAAGCTTGAAAGAGACGAGCTTTTGGAGGAAATTGTTGCTACCTATTTAAAGAAAACAATAGGCAGGAAATGAGGATTTTAGGGCTTGATTTCGGTTCAAAAACAATAGGTGTTGCCGTAAGCGGCGAAACGGGCGGAATTGCCGTAGGAGTTGAAACCTTAAGAAGAGAAAGGGAAGAAAACCTAAAGGCAAACGTACACAGAATCGGGGATTTAATAAAGGAATACAACATAGGTATAATTGTTTTGGGTTTTCCTAAAAATATGGACGGAAGTCTTTCGGAGAGATGCGAAAAGACACTTGTTTTTAAGGACAGACTTGAAAGAACCTTTAAAAAAGTAAAAGTAGACCTGCAGGACGAGCGGCTTACTTCCGTTCAGGCTGAGAGGGCTATGGCTTTTGCAGGTGTTAAAAGCAGACGCCGAAAGGAAATTGTTGACGAAGGGGCGGCTGTTATTATACTGCAAACCTATCTTGACAGGATAAGACTTGAATCGGAAAACAACAGGGAAGGAGAAGGCTTTAATGGCTGAAGATTTTAATGATGATAAAAATACCCTTGAAATTATAGTTATGAAAGACGACGAGGGTTTGGAAACGGATTTTTTTGTTATTGACGCCGCCGAGGAGGACGGTAAGAAGTTCCTTCTTGTAGTGGCCTGTGAAGATTATGACAATGAAGAGCCTGAGGCATATATAATAAAGGAAATTAAGGACGAGGGCGAAGAAATTTCCTTTGAATTTGTTACGGACGAAAACGAATATGCACAGGCAGCCGTTTTGATGAGCGGCGATGATGATGATTATGAGATTATAATGTAACATGGAGGTGTAGTTTTGGTTACAAGAAGAACCGGAAAGCTCAAGGTGATACCCTTGGGCGGATTAAATGAAATCGGGAAAAATATGACGCTTTTTGAGTGCGGAGAAGAAGCTGTTATTGTTGACTGCGGAGTATCCTTTCCCGAGGAGGATATGTTGGGTATTGATCTTGTAATACCCGATTTTTCCTATTGCCACGAAATAAGAAACAAGCTTAAGGGCATAGTTTTGACCCACGGCCACGAGGATCATATAGGAGCTTTGCCTTACTTTTTAAAGGAAATAAACATTCCCATCTACGGCACAAGGCTTACTATAGGGCTTGTGGAGTCTAAACTGAGAGAACACGGAATTTTAAACAATGTGGGGAGATATTACGTAAATGCCGGCGAAACGATTCATTTGGGCAGGCATTTTAAAGTAGAATTTATACACACCAACCACAGCATAGCCGATTCGGCGGCTTTGGCCATAAAAACTCCCGTAGGGGTAGTTATTCATTCGGGAGACTTTAAGGTTGACTATACGCCTATTGACGGTGAAATTATAAATTTAAGACGTTTTGCGGAGCTTGGAGGAGAGGGCGTTCTTTTGTTTATGTGCGAAAGTACAAACGTAGAGCTTCCGGGATATACCTTAAGCGAAAAATCCGTAGGGGCTAAGTTCGACCAGATTTTCAGAGAAACCCCAGAAAACAGGATAATGGTGGCTACCTTTTCCTCAAATGTCCACAGGATTCAGCAGATTATGAACTCCGCCTACAAATACAACAGAAAGGTTGCGGTTATAGGCAGGAGTATGTCAAACGTTGTTAAAACCGCCATAGAGTTAGGCTATATGACACCGCCCCCGAACACACTTATAGACATAACCGAAATAGGCAGGTATGAGGACAACAGAGTTGTAATAGTTATGACAGGCTCACAGGGAGAGACAATGTCGGCTCTTTCGAGAATTGCCCAAAACGACCACAAGCAGGTTGACGTAAGAACGGGGGACAAAATTATAATAAGTGCTTCGCCTATACCGGGAAACGAAAAGGCCGTTTACAGGCTTATAAATGACCTTCTCAAGAAAGGAGCCGAAGTTATATATGAGGGCATAATGGACGTTCACGTTTCGGGTCACGCAAGGCAGGAGGAAATAAAGCTTCTGCACAGCCTCGTTAAGCCTGAGTTTTTTGTTCCCATTCACGGCGAGTTTAAGATGCTTAAGACCCACGCCCGTCTTGCGGAAGATTTGGGTGTGAACAAAAAGAATGTCTTTGTGCTGGGTTTGGGAGACGTTTTGGAGCTTGACAGAAGCAGGGCGAAAATTACGGGAAGCGTTCCTACGGGACAGGTATTTGTCGATGGCTTAGGAGTAGGCGATGTAGGAAATATTGTTATACGAGACAGGCGGCACCTATCTCAGGACGGTCTTATGATTGTTGTTGTGGCTATGGAAAGAAACAGCGGCAGGGTTGTCTCCGGGCCGGATATTATTTCAAGAGGTTTTGTTTATGTGAGAGAATCGGAAGCCCTTATGGAAGGGGCAAGAGAGGTCGTAAGAGAAGCCCTCGATATGTGTGAGGACAGGAACATTACAGAGTGGACATACATTAAGAGCCTTATAAAGGACACCTTAAAGGACTATATCTGGAAAAAGACAAAGAGAAGCCCTATGATTCTGCCTATTATAATGGACATAGTTTAAACAGTTTAAATGGTTTAAGATTAAATTTAATGTGTGTATGAGGAAAACATTATGGAAGATTTATACAACAGCATAGCAAATGTATGCAGAGAATTTGAAAACAGCAGCGTTTTAAGCGATTATTTGGCCGCAAAAGCTGAAGTGGAGGCGGACAAAGAGAGCCTTTCAAAAATAAGGGAATTTCAGAAGCTGCATCTTAAGGTGAACGAAAAGGAGGCTAAAGGTCAGGAGGACTTCGGCCTGCGCCACCACGCCTCAACAACATATTTTGAGCTTTTGAGGACACCGGTCTGTGCAAGGTTTATAAACGCCGAAAACAGACTTTTAAGCCACCTAAAATATTACGACGACTGTATAAAGGGTGTTCTTAAGAAAAAGGGAATTAACGGTTTTGGGGGCGATGAACAATGAAAGAGGGGTTTATACCCTCCGGAAGTGCCAAAATACACTATGAGATACACGGAGAGGAAAACGACAGGGTTCTTGTTTTGATTCACGGAAATTCCGGAAATTTACACTATTTTGACCCTCAGATTGAATATTTTAAAAAGAATTTTAAGGTTCTTGCCATAGACAGCCGTGGCCACGGGGAGTCCTCTTTCGGAAAGGGGACCTTAAGCCTTACGGTTATGGCCGACGATTTGTATAACCTTATTATGAATTTCGGCTTTTACAGATTTAACCTTTTGGGCTTTTCCGACGGAGCAAGCATAGCTATGTATTTTGCAATGAAGCATAACGATATGCTTGAAAAGCTTATACTTTACGGAGGAAATATTAACCCTTGGGGCGTAAAGCTCAGTTTTCAGCTTCCCGTTTTCGTAACCTACCAGATCAACAGGTTCGCCGCCTTTTTAAACCCTCAAATGACAAACTTAAACAAGGAATATTTGGGGCTTATGGTAAACGAACCATATATTGCCGTTGAGGATTTAAGCAAGATTAAGGCCGACACTCTTGTAATCGTAGGCAGCAAGGATTTAATAAGGAAAAGCCACACGGATAAAATTTACAAAAACCTGCCCAATGCAAGGTTAGAGATTATAAACGACGGCGACCATTTTGTTTCAAAGAAAAAACCTGAGGCCTTTAACCCTGTTATAGAAAAATTTTTGGCGGAATAAATAATAAAACATATATTTTCAAAGCTTTAAGGAGCTACCGCAAAACAGACAATATAAACTGTTTTGCGGCAGTTCTTCTATGTTTATTTATTGCGGACTGTCATTCTGCCGCCGCAGGCCTTTGGCTCAGCGAGGCTTTTGAGCTGCGAGGTGCCGCCTGCCCTGCCGATCAGCGCCCGAGGGGTAGCACAAGCCGAGGGAGATGTCAAGGGTAATACAGAGCTGCGCCCTTGACATCTCCCTCGGTTTGTGCTGCGCAGGAGGTTTTGCGTTTGCCGCCGGGCAAACACCTCTTTTAACAATAGTTTAACTTCGGCACCAAAACCTTTTCGCCTTTTACTTGTTAAGCCCTGCAAAGGCTTCGATCTGAAAAATACTTTGTAATAACCGATTTGAGGCAGACCTCTTTTTCTTGGGCAGTCACAAAAAGGTAACCTAAGTAATAAAAAAGTGCGTACTTTTTTGCTTTGTAAATTGTAATAACATATAATTACAAACAGGAAAGCTGTTTGAATAATACTTTAGGAGGTCATATTATGGCACTTTCAAATTTATACGGATGGAACACAAAAATCGATACGGCTCCGGCGGCGGCCTGCGGTTCTGCCTGCGGAGCAGAGGACAAATAAAGCGGGGCTGTGAAAAAATTGAATTTTCAATTTTTCGCAGCCCTCTTATTATTACAAACTATTATTATCTATTCCCAATACATAAACCTGATGTTTGTTTTACAATTATCTTCAAGCATTCACAGCGAGATATATCCCTCTGACGTAAATCCGAAAAGCACCGTTTTTAACATATCGACTGAATTAATCGACTGAATTATATCCGATTCGTCCCGTATAATGCTCAGGAACATTTTTCAGTTACTTTTTTCAATCCATTCCCTCCATAAATTTGTCAAACGTTAAAACCGAATCGTTTATGTCTGAAAAATCTGAAATAAACATTGGCAATCTGCCTTGTTTTGGTGTATAATTATTTTTAGTGGTATTTTTTTATCATACATCTATTTTGCCGCAAAAAGAGGATTCTTGCTCATCAATCTGAGTAAAAATCCTCTTTATTTGTTAGGACTGTTTTTTCACCTCCCCTTATTGACTGTCTGAAACAATCTTTAAATGAACAATCCTTTAAAATTGTGTGTTTTGCTTCTTTAATATATAATAATGAACAGCTTTTTTGCTTTTTCCTAAAAAATTAATCTGTGGTGTAAATGGCTGTTTTCGTAGAAGAATCCCAGTCAACCTCAACCCCTAAAGCCTCGCCTAAGGCTCTGAAAGGAATGTACATTCTGTTGTCCTTTATTTCAGCCTTAACGCCGTAGGACATAGCCGAGGTTACACCGTTAATCGTCACATAATTGCTGTCGGCTGTAAAGGAAATAACATCGTCTCCGGCATATATCTTAGCCGTTCTTGTGTCAGCGTCCCAGCTTACAATATCGCTTTCATCGGCATCGCTTACACTTCCGCCCAAAATGGCCAAAGCCACAAATCTCAGGGGCACAAGGGTGGATGAGCTTTCCGTCTGGATATAGGGTGCCGCCTCCATAAGGCTTGTTTTGCCGTTTATAATTACAGACGTGCTTCCTATTGTAACTCTAACCTCATAGCCCGATGTATAGGATACCTCTTCAATGTCATCGTCATCATCATCCTCCTCCGCCGTTTTTGACGAAGATACACCTACGTAATAGTGAGAGCCGCTGCCGTATGCACTTGATGAGCCTGAGCTCTTTTTAGTTGTTGTTTCCTTTTCTGCAATTATAATGTTTATTGTTGTGGTTTCGATTTCGTCTTCCGTAACAGTCTCGCTTTCCGTTTCCGTTTCTGTTTCCGATTCTGTTTCGGTTTCATCGTCGGAGTCTGTATCTGAATCCGTATAATCCTCAGCGGCAAGGCTCAAGGCCGAAAGAACCGCTTCCGTAATTTCTTCAAGTGAATATACACTGTCGTCAAAACCCCAAGCCTCGTAAAGCTCTAGAGCCTCGTTAGGCGAAAGACCGGAAAGCTGCTCCGTAAGAGATATTTCCGCCGCCGCAAGCAGGGCTGAAATATCCTCGTCCTCAGTATTTACCTCAAGAGAAATATCCGTTATGACTCCGTCGGCAACAGTTATTACAGCCGTTACCCGGAGACTTTCCTCTTCCGCCGCTTCCGCACTCTCATAGTCAACAGCCAAATATGCGTCTAAAGACAGCTCTGAAGCCTCAATATACATATTTACATATACGCCGTCAAAGCTGCTGTCGGGAAGTTCAAACTCTACAGCCGTTACATTTCCGTCGTCGTCCGTTGTTTCCACAGCCTCAACAGTTTCGCCGGAAGCCTCGGCTCCTTTATAAATAAGCCAGCTGCCTGCCCAAGCTTCCGCTTCTTCCTCTGCTTCGCTCATTGTAAAAGCCGTAAGCTCAAGGCTGATATTTGCCTCTCCGTCCTCAAAAACCGTAAGACGGCTTTCCGAAATACAGTCAGCCGCAAGAGAAGCCTCCTCTTTATTTTCTGCATTTTTAAGGGAAACATCTATATTATATGTACCCGTTTTAAGTGCAGTATTGCCGGAGCCGAAAGAAAATACCGCTTCCGTCACTGTAAGTGCCCCGTCGGAAGCCGCAGCGTCCTCATTTTCCGCAATACCTAAGCTATTGTCCTCTGTGTCTGCCGCCGCAGCTACGCTGATGCAGGAAACAGCTATAACCGCAGAAAGCCCCGTCGATAAAATCCTTTTAAATTTCATACTTTTTGTCCTCCTGAATAATTTATGTTTAAGCTTATGTTTGCCTCTGCCCTCCTTTCGTATAATATGTAAAAATAGCAGAGATAAAGCCGGCTCTCCGGCTGTTTTCCCCCTGTCTGTTTTAAAATAACATAAACAAAAACCGCCGTCAAGGCGTTTTTTCGATTCTTCATAATTTATTTCGACTTTTCATAAACTCTTTCGATTTTTCACCGATTCTTCACTTGGCTGCAAATTCAGATAAATATTCCCGTAATATTCCCGTAAAAAAGACCTGCCCCGAAAGCAAGTCTTTTATAAACGTTTTTTATTCTTTATCTGCTAAAGTCGATTTTCGCTTTTCCTCCTGCCTTTCACGCCGTGAAAAAATACAGCCGCAGTAGTCCTGTCTGTATAGGTTATATTCCGCCGACAGCTCTATGGAATGCTTATAACCGTTCTTCTTTTTAAAGTCCGACGGGAGCCACTTAACCCCTGCCTTTTCGGCTTCTTCCATACCTATTTTATTAAGCTTCTCGGCGTTTTTTAAAGGGCTTATGGTCAGGGTGGTTGTAAAAAAGTCAAAACCGCCCTCTTCAGCCGCCCTTGCCGCAGCCTTAAGCCTGAGCCTGAAACAAGCCTCGCACCTCTCTCCCCCCTCTTTTATATCCTCCAAACCTTTAACGGCATCAAAGTAATCGGAGGGCTTATATTCGCCCTCTGAAAGCTCCGCCTTGTTTTTAAGGGGAAATTCCCCCAAAAACCGTTTTATTTCGGAAACTCTTTTATAATATTCCTCCTGAGGATATATATTGGGGTTATAGTAAAAAACAGTAATATCAAAATATTCCGACAGAAACTCAAGACAGTAGGAGCTGCATGGGGCACAGCAGGCGTGAAGCAGAAGCCTCGGCCTTTCTCCCCTTTCGGCAATCTCCCCCAAACAAGCCTCAAGCTGTCTGTGATAGTTGATTTTTTTCATTACTTTTTGTTATTCCCGTTATTTCTTGAGATACTCAGCCGCAAGACCTATAAATTCACTGTTTGTGGGTTTCTTTGCACTCTTGGGAAGATTGAAAACCTTTGTAATTGTTTCGCCCTCGTCTCTCTTCCAGGAGGTTTCGATAGCGTGTCTTATGGCTCTTTCGGCTCTTATGGGGGTCGTCTTATATTCCCTTGCTATTTCGGGATAAATCACCTTTGTGACGGCCTCGATAATGGCTTCGTCCTCTATAACCATAGTAATAGCAGACCTCAAATATCTGAAACCCTTAAGATTGGGAATAATTCCTATGTCGTGAAGAAGGCTTGTAATCTGCTTCTTTTTATCCGTTGTGTTTACAATATGGATAAGGTCGTTTGAAACAGCATTGTTAAAGCCCTTGTCGGTATTTTCGATCGGCGTTGCCAAAATATCATTGATTCTTCTTATAAGAACCTCAGGGTCATAGGGCTTAATCAAAACATATTTTACGCCCATAGAAAAGGCTCTTGCCACGATTTCATCGGAACACATTGCCGTTGTTACCATAACCTTGATTTCGCTTGTATCAATCTGGCTTATAACGCCGAAGCCGTCAAGCCCGCCCAAAATTAAATCCGTAACGACAACATCGGGCTTCTTCTCCTTTATGCCGTTTAAACCATCAAGGCCGTTATCTGCCGTTCCCACAACGTCAAAACCGTTTTTCTCCGCAAAAAAACTTTTAAGATTAGATAATGTTTTAGCATTTGAATCCAAAATAAAAATCTTCATTCTCTTCGTCCCCTTTTTAAATTAAAATTAGCTCGGCTTACAACATTTTTTTATCTTTTAAACAATATAACATCTCAAAAAATCAACAAAAAATGTTCCGAACCCATTAAGTCTAAAATATCTAATTAATATTATACACCAAAAGACAAATTTTTCAAGTATTTTAATAATTTTTAACAATTTTAATATTTATTTATAACTTTTTTTATTTATAAGTCATTATTAATCGACCATAAATATTTTTTAGGGACAAACAGCTCTTAAAGCATATTTTCAATAAATATACCGTAGCCCTTTTCGGGATTATTTAAGAAAACGTGGGTTACGGCGCCTATAATTTTGTCATTCTGTATTATGGGGGAACCGCTCATTCCCTGAATTATTCCGCCGCTTAAATTAAGAAGTCTTTCGTCCGTTATCCTTACGGTCATACATTTGGAGCTTTCAGATGTAAAGGGTATTATATTTTCTATTTTGACGGAATACTTTTTAACCTCCCCATCTATTCCCGACAAAATATAGGCCTCGCCTGTATGAACCTCTCTTCTTTTTCCTACCTTATATACTTTGCCCCCTTTATAAGTCTCGGAGATGCTGCCGTAAATTCCCAGCTTGTTATTGTCGGAAATTTCGCCTAAACCGCTGTCAAAGTCTATTTCCCCTAAAATCTCGCCGGGGCTGCCCTTTTTTTCTTTTACAACCGTCCCTATTTGCGCCGAACAAATCTCTCCGCCGGAAACAGTCATAAGCTTCCCTGTGTCTACATCGGTTATGCCGTGACCCAAAGCCCCGAAACGGCCTGTTTCTTTATCGTAAAACGTCAGCGTGCCTAAACCCTGAGTGGAATCTCTTATCCAAATACCAAGCTTATAGCCGCCCTCGGCGGAAAGAACGGGAGTTACGGATAAGTTAATGCTTTTGCCGTTTCTGCTGACGGCAAGGCTTAAAGGCTCGCCTCCGCTTTCTTCCACAGCCTCCATTAAGGCCTCTTTAGTGGAAAGCTCTCTGTTTCCGGCATACAGCAGCATATCTCCCGGCTTTAAAATATCCGCCGCAGGCTCAGCCCGTCCCTCTTCGGTGGGAAAGGAGCTTAAGCCCAAAACCATAACTCCTTTCATATCTATTTTAACCCCTATAATGTCTCCGCAGACAACCACCTCCCTGCTGCCGTCGGAGGCCGCCGTAACCGAAAAGGAATTTCCTGTATAATTTATCAGCATTGCTGCAATAATAAGAAATGAACAGATAAAAAGCCTATCTCTGAATTTTATATTTATTTTTTTTTATTTTTTTACGCAAAAAACAAGCAAAGCACATAAATCTACCTCCTTAAATCAGTACCTTAATACTTTGCCCTTTGTGCATTACAACTATACCGGGGAAATACTTACTTATGAATTATCGCTTAACAATGTTTAATGTAATTTATTTCCTCCTCTGTCATTTCCCTGAATTTTCCTTTTTTTAGGTTCCCCAAGCTTATTTTTCCTATTGAAATCCGCTTAAGACTTACGGCTCTATTGTCTATTTCCTCAAGCATTCTTCTTACCTGTCTGTTCCTGCCCTCGTGAATCGTAATTTTAAGAGTCGGAGGCTCCTCCCCTATTACCTCTAATTTAGCCGGAGCCGTCTTTCTGCCGTCAAGATATATGCCGTTTTCAAAAAAGAAAATTTCCGCCGGCTCCGGAACTCTCTGCACCGCCGCAACATATACCTTATCAATATTATGCTTTGGGTGGCTCAATCTATTCGCCGCTTCGCCGTCATTTGTCAAAATCAAAAGACCGGAGGTGTTATAGTCAAGCCGCCCTACGGGGTAGACCCTCTCCCGAATGCCTTTTATACAGTCCATAACCGTTTTTCGGCCCCTGTCGTCGGAAACCGTTGTGACACAGCCCTCGGGCTTGTTTATAATAAGGTAGACCTTTTTTTCTTCGGGAAGTATGACCCTGCCCATATATTTTACAACATCATCCTCCCCTACTTTAAAGCCCATCTCCGTAACGACACGCCCGTTTACGGAAACTCTTCCCTCCGCAATATATTCCTCGGCCTTTCGCCTTGAACATACACCGCAGGCGGCAATGTATTTTTGAAGTCTTTCCATATAAATCACCTGTGTAATAAAGCTTATTGTTCAAACTCCTTTTTTAAGGCCTGATACATAATCTCATAGGGTGCCTCTTTTTCCGTCCAAATCGTAAAATTTAAAGCCCCCTGACAAACAAGCATACCTAAGCCGCTTATTGTTTTCGCCCCTCTTTTTTCGGCGGCGGTTAAAAATCCCGTAACCGCAGGGTTAAACACAACATCCGAAACAACCATATGCTCTGTAACAGTATCATAGTCTATATCCGGTTTTTCATCGATATTCGGGAAAAGTCCTATTGAGGTTGCATTAATTAAAATATCGGTTTTCTCAGGTACGGGCTGCCGGCTGTTCCACGGAAGATAGTCTGCTTCAGCAGAGGTATGCTCCCTGATTGTATTTACAAGCTCCTCCCCACGGGAGCGGCTGCGGTTAATAACCGTTACGGCGGAAGCCCCTGCAAGGGCGCACTCAACGGCAATGGCCTTTGCGGCGCCGCCTGCCCCCAAAATTGTAATATTCTTTTCCTTTACGGATATTCCGTTCATTTCAAGAGCCTGTATAAAGCCCTTTCCGTCTGTATTATCCCCTATAAGCTTTCCCTCTTTTACAACAACGGTGTTCACCGCCCCGATTATACCTGCCGCCTCGGAAATTTCATCAAGATAGGGCAGCACTGTTATTTTATGGGGCATAGTCAGGTTAATGCCTTTCATATTGAGGGCTTTAAGGCTCTTCATAGCAATATCGAAATCCTCCGGCAAAACTTTCATTGTAATATAGCGGTAATTGAGCCCCAGAGCCTCAAAGCCGGCTTCTTCCAAAACTCCCGTAGGGTTCCCGTCAACAGGATCGCCGAAAACGCCTACAAGCTCCGCACGATAATTTTTTTCCATTTTCGTTCTCCTTTAACATTATATTTTTACGCTTCCGATAAAATAACGGTGCAAAATCCCAAATGCCGACTTTGCACCGTTTTTGCATTTATCCTGCCGTTTTTAAAACCGATATAATCTTTGCAAATAAAACTAATCAATTTCAAGTTTTTCAGTGACTATTCCGAAAGATTCCAACTTTGCCTTAACAATCTTAAGCTGATAATCCAATTCTTTTTCCTGATTTTGTGCTTTTTTATGCGCTGTAAGCCTGTATATGAATCTATTAAATTATTAATCATTTCTTTATCGCTCGGCATACACTCGCCCCCGTTTAACTCACTGTCAAAAAAAGTCTGTAAAGCTTAAAGCCCCTTATCATCAATTTTCTTATTGTCGGTTCCGTCAATCATAGCCGTTGTGTCATCGATTATTTTAACGGCTTCTTCCTGATTTCCCGTTTTAATTAAAGCTTTAATCGCCTGTAAAACAACATACAGTTCCTTATCACCCATCAAAAATCCCCCTGTCATATATACAATATCTTATTTACAATTACATTATACCACATATCAAAATGTCATTTCAAGCCATTTGTTATATATTTTCTCTAAAATATATTTAAAGGTATGTCTTTCAACACTTTCAGCCGAAATAAGGTCAATTTTCCCATGTAAGGCTCCGCTTATATAAACCTCGGCTTTCCCTACTATATCGCCCTTGTATACGGGGGCTTCAATCTCAATATTTTCTATTTTAATTTCCGCTTTCTCCCCCTCTTTAAGGGGCAGCTTCATTCCCTCGGCAAAAACAGCCCCGGCCCTTTCCTTATCACCGTTTAAAATATGAAATTCCGCCGCCGTTTCTCCCTCCGTAACAATATCCTCTGTTTTATAGTTGTCAAAGCCGTAATCCAAAAGCTTTTTTGTGTCCGCCCACTTATTGGCCTTGCCTGCCGCTCCCCAACCGCTTGCCAAAACAACGGAAATAAGAGTCATACCCTCTCTTTCGGCAGCTCCCACAAAGCAGTGGCCTGCTTTTCCCGTATATCCTGTTTTAACGCCTACGGCCCCCTGATATTCCGTAAGGAGCCTGTCGGCATTTGTAAGGGAATAGCTTCTTTTATTTGTTTCAAAGGAATAGGACGGCGTCTTTATAATCTCCCTGAAAGTCTCATTTTTAAGGGCATACCGTGTAATAAGAGCCATATCCGAAGCCGTAGAGTGGTGATCGCCTGAGTCAAGGCCGTTTGGGGTTTCAAAAACAGTGTCCCTTGCCCCTATTTTTTTCGCCTCTTCGGTCATTGCCCTGCAAAATTCTTCGCTGCTGCCGCTTATATGCTCTGCTATAGCCACAGCGGCATCATTTGAGGATTTAAGCATAAGGGCATAGAGCAGATCCTTAAGACGGGCCTCCTCCCCCTCAGATAAAAACAGTTTAACTCTGGGCTGGGCTGCGGCGTTTTTGCTGACAGTGACAGTTTCGTTTAGGTCGGCGTGCTCTATCGTATAAACAGCCGTCATAATTTTGGTGGTGCTTGCCATAGCCATAGGGCTTTCACTGTTTTTCTCCCACAAAACCCTTCCGCTGTCTGCTTCAATCAAAACGGCGGCTTGGCTCTTAAGCTCCAAATCCTCCGCCGCAAAAATATTCCCGCAAAACACGGCAGCAAAGACAACAAACGCAGCAACAAAAATTTTTTTCATACAGAATACTTCCTTAAAATTTTATTACTCACCTATTATTTGTAATTTTAAGAAATATATTCTTAAATAAGCAGCTTCCCGTCAAGCAGCTTTGTAAAATATTCGGGCAGGGGCACCGAAAATTCCATATATTCATTGCTTTTAGGGTGTATAAAGCCCAAAACCTCGGCATGAAGAGCCTGTCCCTTTAAATTAAAGGGGCATTTTGGGGGTCCGTAAACCCGATCCCCCAAAAGAGGGTGGCCTATATAGCTCATATGCACCCTTATTTGATGTGTCCTGCCTGTTTCAAGCCTAAACTCGGCATATGCAAATTTGCCTAAATTTTCCATAACTCTGTAGTGGGTAACGGCTCTGCGGCCGCCCTGCTTTAAAACCGCCATCTTCTTCCTGTCACGGGGGCTTCTGCCCAGCTCCGCATCAACCGTCCCCTCTTCTTCCTTAAAGCTGTTGTAAACAATCCCCTTGTAGACCCTTGTCATACTGTGCTCCGCAAGCTGAGCCGCAAGAGAATTGTGGGCAAGGTCATTTTTAGCCGCCACGATTACGCCGCTTGTGTCCCTGTCTATTCTGTGAACAATCCCCGGACGGGTTACACCGTTTATACCCGAAAGCTCTCCCTTACAGCGGTACATAAGGGCGTTTACCAGAGTTCCCGAATAATGCCCCGGCGCCGGATGAACAACCATGCCCTGAGGCTTGTTTATTACTATAACATCTCCGTCCTCGTAAATAACGTCAAGGGCTATGTCCTCCGCCGAAATTTCAGCCTCTTTCGCTTCGGGAACAATAACCGAAACAACATCGCCGTACTTTATTTTATAGCTTTTCTCTGCAACTTTTCCGCCTGAGAGAACATTCCCCTCAGAAATAAGCCTTTGTATCCTGTTTCTTGAAATATCCTCCATAACAAGGCTTAAAAAGCTGTCAAGCCTCTTTCCGCTGTCCTCTTTTTCACAGTAAAATTCATACCTTTCCATCGTCATTCCCCATATTATAAAGCAATATTATTACCTGTGCGGTATATATTTTAAAGCATATTTTCAATATAGCAGATTATCTTTTTATCCATAAATTCAACATATCTCATATAAATAAGCTGGGAATCTCCCTTTATAACTCCCCCCTGGGACTGAACAATGTTATAGCCGTTTCCGGAGCCGTTTTTATAGGAAAATTCAACGCCGCTTAAGGTAAAGCTCTCCTCCTCGTCAGAGGTTTGAAAATCCTTCACAGGCCCTGTAATCTCGGTATAATTGCCTGAGCTGTAAAGGCTGTAAACCTTAATTTGAGGAAAGCAAGTAAAGAAAAACAGCCCCAAAAGAACAACAGCCCCCACAACGGCGCCGCTTATATAGTCCTTAAAAATCAGTCTTGCGGCAATAAAAGCTATAATGCCTAAAATTACGGGCAAAAGAAGCTTAAAGGAAAACTTAAATGTAAGCTCATAAAGGAGAGTGCCGCCGTAAACCCTGCCGAAAACAGCCGTTGACAGACACAGGCAAAACAAGAGGGTCAAAATTAATATTTTTTTCATTTTTTGTCATTTCCTTTCTTTTTAAATCTGTCGCCGAAAATAACATAGAAACACAAAAGAGCCGTTCCGCAGGTAACGAGAATATCCGCAAAATTAAAGACCGCAAAGGAATGGCCGAAAAACACGAAGTGCAGATAGTCCACAACATAGCCTAATCTTATTCTGTCAATAAGGTTTCCCACCGCCCCTGCGGCAACAAGAATAACGGCCGCCTTTAAAACAAGAGGTGTATAAACCGTCCTGCTTCTTACGAAGAAAATAAATATAACACCGAGAACGATAACCGTAAACAATATAAACAGCCACCTGCCCCCGGATAAAAGCCCGAAAGCCATTCCCTTATTTTCCACATAAGTAAGATAAAAGAAATTGTCGATAACCGTCACCTGTCCCACAGGTTTTAACACAGCTGTAACAATATGTTTTAAAACAATATCCTCTAAAACCAAAATCCCGAACATTAAAATTAAAACCGTGTTTAACATTAATTATCACCTGAATCGCCCAGTATACTAAGTATCGCCCTGTCAACTTCCTCTGTGCTGACATCCTTGTCTGTGTAGGCCTCCCCTATCCTCTTAAGAAGCACAAATGTTATGACATTGTTTTTCGTCTTTTTGTCCATAAACATCTGCCTGTGAATGTCCTCCGCCGCAATCCCTTTGATTTTAACCGGCAGGCCGAAAAATTTAAGCAGACCTTCGGCGTTTTTATAGTCCTCTTCCGTTATTGCTCCCCTTTCAAGGCTTATATACAGTGCCGCCATAATGCCTACGGCAACACACTCCCCATGGAGAAGCCTAAAGCCCAAAAGAGTTTCCACAGCGTGGCCGAAAGTATGGCCGTAATTAAGAATAGCCCTTAAGCCCGTTTCCTTTTCATCTTGAGAAACAACATAAGCTTTAGCCTTGCAGGAACCGTAAAGAACATCTCTCACAGCCTCGCCTTTCAATGCCTTAATATCCTCTTTTTTATCATTCAGCATTTTTAAATATTCTCTGTCGATAATATATCCGTGCTTTATAACCTCCGCCATACCTGCGGAAACCTCCCTCCGGGGCAGGGTCTTTAAAACGCTTGAATTCATAAAAACAAAGGCGGGCTGATAAAAAGCCCCGATAAGGTTTTTGTTGCCTAAAAAGTCAACCCCCGTTTTGCCGCCTACGGAAGAATCCACCTGTGACAAAAGTGTGGTCGGAATCTGTACATAGGCTATCCCGCGCATATAGGTGGCCGCCGCAAAGCCCGCCATATCCCCCACAACACCGCCGCCCAAAGCAATAACGACAGATTTTCTGTCCAGCTTATATTCGGTCATTTTCGTGTAAAAATCATATATTGTGTCAAGGTTTTTCCTTTCCTCTCCGGCTTCAAAGCAAATATAAGAAAGAGAAAGAAAGCTTCCCTCTAAAAGCTTCATAACCTCGTCAAGATAAAGCCTTTTTGTGTTTGTATCGCAGATTATAACAGCCTTTCGTCCGAAAAGCCCGGCCTCTAAAAAAGCCTCTGTAAGCCTTTCAAAGCTGTCATTTATATAAATGGGGTATTTGGCCGATTTTGTGTCCGCCGTAAATATTTTCATTTTAATGTCACCGTCCGTTCTTTAAAATAATTACTGTAATACTATTTATATTGTACCAAATAAGAAAACTTCTGTAAACCATTATTTTTCCGTTTTTCTCCATATTCCTCTTATGCAGTTCACTGAAAAACAGGCACTGCCGTCAAAAGAAAGGCAAAAAGAGGAAGAGTTATTATGCTTATAAAGGTGGTTATTACCACAGCCCCGGCGGCGAGATTCTCGTCATAACCGTATTTAACGGCAAAAACAGAGGTCATAGCGGCACAGGGGCAGGCCTCCAAAAGGAGTACGATATTCGGCACAATTCCCCTTATATTCAGCACAAAAAATATACCGAAGCATATAAGGGGTATTATAACCATACGCAAAGCAATAATAAATATAATAAGCTTATTTTTAACAAGAGAGCCGACTGTGCTGTTTGCTATTATCATTCCTATTATAATCATAGAAAGAGGAGTGTTCATACTGCCTATATAACCTAAGGGCAGGCTTATTATCTCCGGAACGGGTATTCGGCAGAGAAAGATTACAAGCCCTATTATAACGAAAATAACAGCAGGTGTCGTCAGGATAGTACGGAGAGTTTCCTTTATTTTTGCCTTTCCGCTGACCATAGAAACACCCACCGTCCATATAAGAATATTAAAAACGGTAACATATGCACTTGCATACAAAAGCCCCTCGGAGCCGAAAAGAGCCTGAATAAGCGGAAATCCCATATAGGCTGCATTTGAGAATATACAGGCGAATTTGGCTATGGGGGCGTTTTCCCCTTTTATTTTTATTCCGGCCGAAAAAACCGCCGCCATACCCGTAAGAAGAAAAAGCGCGCTTAAGCCGAAAGCAAGAAGCAAATTTGAAAAAACCTCAGGCTGAAAATCCGTTATGTATGAATTTATAATCATAGCCGGAACAATAAGATAAATAAGCAGATCCGAAAAGGCCTTTTTGCTCCCGGCTTTTATAACCCCCGTCTTAACGCAGGCAAAGCCGGCAAAAATCAATATAAAAAGCACAAAACCTGTTTAGCCGTTATAACTGAAAGCTCCAAAATAATTCCTCCCAAACCGAAAAATACTGTCAAAAAATATTATATCAATTTTAAAACAAAAAAGCAAGGAGCCGAGACATATATTTTCTCAACCCCTTGTGTACATTCCGCCGCCCTCCGCAAAATACGTAAAATACCTAAAACGCCCGGAATCGTTTCTTTATACACCGGTCATCTTTTATTTTTATAAAAACCGCTCTGTTTTATGTTCCAAAGCGGAGCGGCTTATACTTAATTACGAAAATTTAATAATGAATACAGGGGGATTGTCGCTTAAGTCCGCCATAGCGGCAACAGCCTCGTTTACGGAGCCTATCTTATAGAAAGTCAAGGCTCCCTCGGAATCTATATAGCCCAAAACTCTTTTGCTCTCGGCAAACTCATAGTATATGAAACCGCTTGAATATAAGCAGTAAACAGCCGGGAGATCCTCCTCCGTTACGCCGAGATCCGAAAGCTCAACTATGCTGTCATAATAGCCGTAAAGGTCTGTTTTGAAATCGTTGTATTCCGACAAATCGTATACGGGCAGGAGGGAAAGATCCATATCCGGATATTTTTCGTTTACAAACTGCTTAACATTGTCCTTATTGGCAAGCTCCTTTGACCTGACAGCCCATGAGCTTCCCGACTTCATAAACAAAAATTCTTTAAATTCCGTAGGGCTTTCAAGCACATTGGCAACGGCAACGCCGTATTTGTCGTCAATGCCCATATATTTTATATCGGGAGTATAGTCATCGCCCCACTCCTTTGAAATAAGGTTGTAAATAATAGTATAATTGCTTGAATTCTCATCGGGGGTGTAAATATCGCCGTGGTCTAAATTATACCTCATAATAAGGGTTCTGTAGTCATCCTCGGATAAAATACCTCCGGGGTATTGATCGGAAGAAATAAGATAGCCCTCTGTTGTTAATATGGAAGTAAAGGGGCTTAAATTCTCGTCATAAAGGTCAACGTCTATGTCAAGGCTGTCTATATTGTCTATATAATCAAAATCTCCCGATTTTATATACAACAGGTTTACGTCCTTTAAAACCTCGGGAACCTCTCCGCCGTAAATCTCCTCTGTTTCAACAGGCAAATTCGTATCCGTGTCATACATATAGCCGTAAACGGTTATAATCTTTCCGCTGTCATAGTTTTCGTCAAAATAGTTTCTTAAATTGGTGTTAAGGGTATCTATATAACCGTAAAGCTCCTCGTTAAGCTCGACGGGTTCAACGGATATATCTATAATTTCCGCCGTTGTTCCCTCTGTGGTTTCTTCAACCGTTGTTTCTTCTTCCTCTTCCTCCACAACGGTAACGTCCTTGTCAATCTCACCGGTTGATGTTCCGTTTATAACCACAAACAAAATTACGCAAATAATTATAACGCAGCAGACAGCAAGCAGCAGCGTCACATTTTTTTCGCTTCCGCCGCCGTTTTTATTGTTTTTATTGTTTTTCTTCATTTGAATATTCTCCTTCCTTATCGGCAATTACATTAAAAACATCATTTATTTCCGTATTGAAAATTTCAAGAATTTCCTCTACCCTGTCGGAAACCTCGGAAAGCTTGTTTTCGTCAAAATCAAGCTTAAGCTCCCAGGTGGGGTTATAGGTGTCGTCAACCTCGGAAATTTCCTTTATTTTGCCGCCGAAAATCTCTGTGTCAAAGTAATCGAAAACAGCGTCATACTCCCAGTCCTTTACGTCTTTGGGTGTGGTAAGCCTTAAGAAAAGGCTGCCCTCCTCGGAGTATACGTTTACAATATATTTTTCATTTTCGGAAAGCTTCAGACTTCCCACTTCTCTTTCGAGAAAGCCGGTTTTTTTGTCCCTTTCCATTATAACAATTACCGTATCCATATTAAAATCTCCTGTTGTATGGGTTATAGTTATAGGTTTTGTTTCCCTATTATAAACCCATACGCAAATTTTTGCAACTATTAATTTATATTTGTTTCGTCCGTTCTGTTTTCGGCCTTTCTTTTGGCTTCCTTTTCTGTATTCATATTCTCTTTTTGACGCCTTAGGCCAAGCTCTGCGGTTATATCCTCCCAGCTTAAGCCCTTTTGGGCCATAAGAACCTCAATATGGAAAAGAACGTCGCATATTTCTCCCACAAGTTCTTTCCTGCTCTCTCCCTTAGCGGCAATTATAACCTCCGCTGCCTCCTCGCCTATCTTTTTAAGTATCTTATCCTCTCCTTTTTTAAAGAGATAGCTTGTATAAGACCCCTCGGAGGGGTTTTCCTTTCTGTTTAAAATTACCTCAAACTCTTCATTAAGAGCATTTCCCAAATCCGTCATAATAATTTAATTCTCCTGTAGATTTATTTTTCTGTAAAAGCAGGAATAGCTTCCCGTGTGGCAGGCCGCCCCTTCCTGTTCTATTAAAAGAAGCAGTGTGTCGCAGTCGCAGTCAAACCTTATTTCCTTTATGTGCTGAAAGTGGCCTGAGGTTTCCCCCTTAAGCCAAAGAGCCTGTCTTGAACGGCTGAAATAGGTGGCTTTTCCCCTTTCAAGGGTTAGCTTAAGACTTTCCTCGTTCATATAGGCAAGCATAAGAACCTCTCCTGTTTTAAAGTCCTGTGCTATAGCCGGAATAAGGCCGTGTTTGTTAAATTTAAGTTTTATATCCTCAAAATTAAAGCCTTTAATTTCTGTTTTCATATTATCACCTTTTTAATTTAACCTAACGGGGATTCCTCTCCCGTCAAGGTACTGCTTTAAATCCTTTGTGTCCATTTCACGGTAGTGGAAAAGGGAAGCCGCCAAAGCCGCTTCGGCTCCTCCCTCGGTTAAGGCCTCGTAAAAATGCTCCTTTGTGCCTGCGCCGCCGGAGGCTATAACGGGAATTTTAACAGCGGAAGATATAGCCCTTGTAAGCTCTATGTCATAGCCGGCCTTTGTTCCGTCACAGTCCATACTTGTAAGCAGTATCTCCCCTGCCCCGAGGCTTTCTGCTGTTACGGCCCACTCTGCGGCGTCTCTGCCCGTGCTTATCCTGCCGCCGTTTAAATATACGTCGAAGCCGCCGCCCTGCCGTCTTTTGGCGTCTATGGCAACAACCACGCACTGGCTGCCGAAGCGGAGAGCCGCCTCGGTTATAAGCTCCGGCCGTTTAAGAGCGGCTGAATTTACTGAGATTTTGTCCGCTCCTGCGGAGAGAATAGCTCTGAAATCCTCTATAGACCTTATTCCTCCCCCTACGGTCAGAGGTATGAAAACCTGCTCCGCCGTTCTCGAAACCACGTCAAGCATAATGCCCCTTGCGTCTGAAGAGGCTGTAATGTCCAAAAAAACAATTTCGTCCGCAAGGCTTTTATTATACATAGCCGCAACCTCAACAGGGTCTCCTGCGTCTCTTAAATTCACAAAATTTACACCTTTAACTACCCTTCCCCGATTTACGTCCAAACATGGAATAATTCTTTTTGTAAGCATATCCTTTTACCTCAAATATTTTTCCGTAACCTCCTTAAGGAAGCGACGATTAATTCGCCGAAGCAGATTCATTGCTGATTTTTTCGAGGGCAAGGAAGTCGCTTGCAGGCATAGTCGGAGCCTATGTCAAAAGCGACTGACGCTGCAATTGGAAAAATCAGCGGTGAAGATGCGAGAGCTAATTAATCAGCACTTCCTTAAGGTCTACAGAGCCGTTGTAAAGAGCCTTTCCTATTATAACGCCGTAAGCTCCGATTTTATAAACATTTTCAATGTCCTTAAGGCTCGAAACTCCTCCCGAAGCTATAATGTCAAGGCCTGTCTTTTCTATCATTTCCCTTGTTGCCTCTATATTGGGTCCGGTCATCATACCGTCCTTTGAAATGTCCGTGTAAATGACCGTCTTAATTCCCAGCTCTTTCATATTAAGGGCAAGCTCTGCGGCCCTTACCCCGGAAACCTCTCTCCAGCCCGAAACAGCCGCATAGCCGTTTTTTGCGTCTATCCCCACGGCTATCCTTTCGCCGTATTTTATAACGGCTTCCCTGACAAGGCCGGGGTTCTTGACCGCCGCCGTTCCTATTATAACTCTGTCGGCACCTGCTTCTATTCTTTCGTCAATGTCGGAAAGGCTCCTGACGCCGCCGCCTGTCTGAATCCTTATATTAAATTCAGACTTAATATCTCTTATTATATCGGTAACATAGCTTTTCCCGTACCTCGCCCCGTCAAGGTCTACAATGTGAATATCCTCCGCATTGCACCTGACCCATTCCTCCGTAGCAGCAGCGGGGTTGTCGTTAAGCACCGTAGCCTTGTCATAGTCCCCCTGCAAAAGCCTTACTGCCTTTCCTCCCAAAACATCTATAGCCGGATATATTTTCATTTTAATATTCCTTTCTGTATAAAAATCTTTCTGCAATAAATACATTTTACCATAACATAACCCCTCTTGTCACTAAAAATTTCAAAAAAACAAGCAAAAAATATACACACAAATAAATTTTTATTTTACGGATTTTATTTGACAGAAGCGGCGGTGTGTGTTAAAATTATATTGTTAAGGAAGCGATGATTAATTCGCCGAAGCAGATTCGAGGCTGCTTTTTTCGAGGGCAAGGAAGTCGCTTGCGGGCGTAGCCGGAGCCTACGTCAAAAGCGACTGACGCCGCAATCGGAAAAAGCAGTATTGAAGATGCGATGAGCTAATTAATCAGCGGTTCCTTAAAAAAATATGTGTTCCTGACGGAAAAGATTATTTTTAATTTTCTGATTTGAAAGGTATGTTTATAGGATTTTTTCGGGCATACCTTTTGTATGCTTATTTTTATGTAAATTTTAAGGAGGTATTTTATGGCTAAGATAGCGGTTATAGGGGCGGTTTTGGAAAATCCGGGAAAGTCCCGGCAGATTTTTAACGATATTGTTTCGGAATACAAGGAAATTATAAGGGGCAGAATGGGTCTGCCTATGAACGACAAGGGCATAGCCGTTATTTCAATTACGGTTTTGGGCGAACTTGACGCGGTAAACAGCTTTGTAGGCAAACTCGGAAAAATAGAGGGCGTTACCGTAAAGGCGGCCTTTTCAAAGAATGAATATTAACGGTTTTATTTTGGGAGGATTATAACAATGGAGAAATTTTTTATAGACGATGATTATATTAAGGAGCTTTTAAAGGTAAGACTTCCCAAAGAGGAAATCGATAAAATTCTCGACAAGGCGGAGAACTTCGACGGACTTAACCACAGAGAGGTTGCGGCTCTTATAAACAACGAGGACGAGGCCTGTTGGGACAGAATTTTTAAGATTGCGGGAAAAATAAAGGAGCATATTTACGGCGAGAGAATTGTTATGTTTGCACCCCTTTATATAAGCGACTACTGCGTAAACAAGTGCCGCTACTGCGGATTTAAGTGCGACAATGTTTTTAACCGCAGGAAGCTTACAATGGACGAAATAAGAAGCGAAGTAAGGATTCTTGAGGCTATGGGCCACAAAAGACTTGCTGTGGAAGCAGGAGAGGACCCCGTAAACTGCCCCATAGATTATGTACTCGAGTGTATAAGAACCATCTACGATATGAAGCTGGGCAACGGCGAAATCCGCCGTGTAAACGTAAACATAGCGGCTACTACGGTCGAAAACTACAAAAAGCTTAAGGAAATAGGCATAGGCACCTACATACTTTTTCAGGAAACCTACAACAAGGAAACCTATGAATATTACCACGTTGCAGGCCCCAAAAGAGATTATTACTACCACACAACTGCTTTCGACAGAGCCCAGGAGGGCGGCATAGACGACGTGGGCGGCGGTGTTCTTTTCGGCCTTTACGACTACAAATATGAAATTTTGGGGCTTATGCTCCACAATGAACACCTTGAGGAAAAATTCGGCGTAGGCTTCCATACAATCTCCGTTCCGAGAATATGCTCCGCCGACGGCGTAGACAGAAGCTTCCCCTACGCCGTTTCCGATGAGGATTTTAAAAAGCTTGTAGCCCTTATAAGAATCGCCGTACCCTTTACGGGTATGATTATTTCCACAAGAGAAAGTATTGAAATGAGAAAAACCCTCATTAAAATGGGCATATCCCAGATAAGCGGCGGCTCCTCCGTAGAGGTTGGGGGCTATACCCAAAGGGAACAGGGCGGCTCGCAGTTTATTCTGAAAGACAGCCGAAAGGCCGATGACATTATTTACTGGCTTATGGAGGAGGGGCTTGTGCCCAGCTTCTGTACGGCCTGCTACAGAAAGGGCAGGACGGGCGATCGGTTTATGTCCCTTGCAAAATCCGGCAATATCAAAAACGTATGCCTGCCAAACGCTCTTATGACCCTTAAGGAATATACCCTTGACTACGGAGACGAGAAATTCAACAAAAAAGCAAACGAGCTTATAGAAAGCAAGATTCCCTTTATCAAAAACGAAAAAATAAGGGAAAAGGCAAGGGAAAATCTTAAAAGAATAGAAAATGGCGAAAGGGATTTATACTTCTGATATGATATATTTTAAAATATACGGCTCTCTCCCCGATGATGCAGCCTTCATAAGAACAAAGGTTTTTACGGAGGAACAGGGCTTTACCGAGGAATTTGACGAAAAGGACGGCTTTTCAAAGCATATTGTACTTTATGATGAGGGTAAGCCTGCCGCCGTCTGCCGCTTTTATTACAACAAAGCAGAAGAGGCCTATACCGTCGGGCGGATTGCCGTTTTAAAGGAATACAGAGGCAGGGGCTTCGGGGCTGCCCTTTTGGCCGAAACCGAAAAAAAGGTTAAAGGTTTAGGCGGAAAAAAGCTCATACTGGCGGCTCAGGTCAGGGCAAAAAGCTTTTACGAAAAACAGGGCTTCAAAGCCGAGGGGGAGGAATTCCCCGATGAGGGCTGTCCCCATATTATGATGGCAAGGGATTTACAGTGACAAGTGACAAGTTATGGGTAATAAGTATTAAGTAAAAGCAGGGCTGTGTTTAAACCGTTTGGTTTGCACGGCCTTGTTTTTTCCGTAACGGGAAAATTTTTAAAATTGTGATAAAATATATTGATTTTTCGTGAAAAAAATAGTATAATAAATTAACTGCTTTTTTATTTTTTCGGGAGCAGAATTTGAATCGGGCTTTTATGCAAATAGGGAGGCTAAAATGCTCAAGTTAATCTGTTTGAAGAATGTAACCAAGGACTTTGACGGTCAGATTGTGCTTAAGGGTATTAATTTGGATATTTACGAAAACGAATTTGTTACCCTTTTGGGTCCAAGCGGCTGCGGCAAGACCACAATTTTGAGAATTTTGGGCGGCTTCCTCTCGCAGACAAAGGGAGAGGTTTATTTTGACGACAGGGAAATAAGCTCTGTTCCGCCCTATAAGAGGGAAATAAACACTGTTTTCCAGAAATACGCTCTTTTCCCCCATATGAACGTCTACGACAACATAGCTTTCGGGCTTAAGATTAAAAAGGAGCCTAAGGATATTATAGAAAAGAACGTAATGAGAATGCTTAAATTAGTGGGGCTTGAGGGCTTCGCCAAACGGAGCATAAACGAAATGTCAGGCGGTCAGCAGCAGCGTGTAGCCATAGCCAGAGCCTTAATAAACGAGCCGAAAGTTCTTTTGCTTGACGAGCCCTTAGGAGCCCTCGACCTTAAGCTTCGGAAAGAGATGCAGAAGGAGCTTAAGAAAATTCAGCAGGAGGTAGGCATAACCTTCATCTTCGTCACCCACGACCAGGAGGAAGCTCTGACAATGTCCGACAAGATAGTTGTTATGAGAGAGGGCGAAATTCAACAGATAGGAACCCCCGAAGAGGTTTACAACGAGCCTAAAAACAGGTTCGTAGCCGACTTTATAGGCGAAAGCAACATAATAGAGGGAACAATGCCCGAGGACAGGCGTGTTTCTTTCGGCGACAAGATTTTCGACTGTGTAGACAGCGGCTTTTCCCCGGACGAAAAGGTAGACGTTGTTATTCGCCCCGAGGATATTGACATAACGGAGAGCGGCCGGGGCTGTTTTAACGGTGTTGTAAAATCCGCCGATTTTAAGGGCATATTTTACGAAACCGTTGTTGAAGTCAGAAAGGGAACGGAAATAAAGGTAGAAATGCACGTTTCCGACGAAAAGCCTGTTTTTAACGCCAGAGCCAACGAAAAAATAAGTGCAAACGATTTTTACTTAGATATAGAGGACGTACCGGAGCTTACAAAGGCTGACATTATAGCCAGAGCGGACGCCCAGGCCTGGAACCCGGATACGGACGAGTGGATTTCAATAAACAAGGTTGACTATGAAATAGAGCCTGAAAACGGTACCTACCCCGTCACCTTTTTTACACAAAGCGGAACAAACATAACCGTAAATATGATTGTGGACGAGGTAAACAAGGTTGTCAGCGAAAAATACGGCGAGGAGATTTATGCCGTAAACTTTTACAAGAACATAGACGAAATAAAGGAAAGCGTAGCCCTTGAAACAGACCTTAAAACCTGGGCAAACGCCTCGGCCTGGATTTTGGAGGGGAACAGCTCCGTTGAAATAACCGACGTTATTTACGGCTTCGACCCGGAAAACATAACTCCCGGTGTTTACGATGTTATTTTCAGAACAACAGGCTACGACTTTTTGATAACGACGACAAAGGAATTTAAGCCCGGAGCCCACGTATCCATAAGCTTCGGTCCCGACGATTTACACATTATGCACAAGGAGGTATGACCGTGAAAAATTTTAAGTTTTTGGTTTACCCCTATATCGTCTGGGCGGCGGTAATGATTGTTATACCTATGCTTATGATAGCCGTCTATGCCTTTACGGTTAGGGGCAACGATGTTATGACATTTAAGTTTACACTTGACAATTTCAGAGAGTTTTTTGCCGACGCCATATTTATAAACGTGCTTAAACGCTCTCTTATTGTAGCTGTTATAACTACGGCTATATGTATTCTTTTGGGCTACCCTGCGGCTTATATTACAGCAAACATAGCAAGGGAAAAAAATAAGCTTATGATGGTTCTGCTTATTACTATTCCCACCTGGATAAATATGCTTGTGAGAACCTACGCATGGCTTGGAATTTTACAGGACAACGGCCTTGTAAATACGGTTCTTAAGACTTTGGGGCTTCCCGCCCTTAAGCTCATACATACGGACTTTGCCGTTATTTTCGGTATGGTTTACAACTTCATACCCTTTATGATACTTCAGATTTATACCTCCCTTACAAAGATGGACAAAAGCTATGTTGAAGCGGCTGAGGATTTGGGGGCAAACAGGGTTCAGTGCTTTTTGAGGATAACCCTGCCTCTGTCACTGCCGGGGGTCATAAGCGGCATAACCCTTGTTTTCCTGCCTGCTGTTTCAAGCTTCTTTATACCCAAACTCTTAGGGGGAGGCCAGTACGTTCTTATAGGAAACGTAATTGAAAATCAGTTTTTAACCGCAGGCAACTGGAACTTCGGCTCCGCACTTTCCCTTATTATGGCGGTTGTTATGATTTTCCTTATGTGGCTCGCAAAGAAAGCCGATAAAGACCCGGCGGCGGAAAGGGGGAGCATATAAAATGAGAGATAAGAAAAAGAAGAAAATAGGCGGCAAGCTGTATATTTTACTGCTTCTTATATTTTTTTACTTCCCCATTATATATACGGTGGTATTTTCGTTTAACAGTACAAAATCACTGAGTGTTTTCAGCGGCTTCTCTCTTCGGTGGTATGAGAAAATGCTGAATGACAGCTCTATGATAAACGCCATATTCTATACAGTTTTGGTGGCTGTAATCGCTACGGCTGTTTCAACCGTCATTGGGACAATAACGGCAATAGGCCTGTCGGGAAGCCGAAAGGTTTTGAGAGCTACCGTAGAGCAGATTAACAACCTGCCCATACTAAATCCGGACATAGTTACCGCCATAGGGCTTTTGATGTTTTTCAGTGCCATAGCAATAAAAAAAGGGCTTATAACCCTGCTTTTGGCCCACATTATGTTCTGCATACCCTACGTAATCTTAAGCATAATGCCTAAAATAAGGACTCTCGACCCAAATTTGGCGAACGCCGCAATGGATCTCGGCTGCACTCCCTTTCAGGCAATAATAAAGGTAATCGTCCCCCAGATTATGCCGGGGATAATGTCAGGGGCTCTTATAGCCTTTACAATGTCCTTTGACGATTTTGTAATATCTTATTTTGTAACGGGAAACGGCGTAAACAACATATCCATTATGGTTTATACAATGAGCAAGCGTATAAACCCCTCAATTAACGCCCTTTCCACCGTAATTATTGTTATTATAACAGTGGGGCTTTTAATAGCAAACATAGCCCCTGTAATAAACGAAAAAAGGAGAAAAAACAAATGAAAAAAATTATTGCTCTAACCTTAAGTTTAATTACGGCTTCCGCTGCTGTTTCGGGCTGCGGCTCATCAGGCTCGGAAGAAGCCGCAGAGAAATACGGCTCCGACACTCTCAAGGTTTTTAACTGGGGAGAATATATAGGAGAGGACGTTATTTCAAACTTCGAGAAAGAATACGGCGTTACCGTTATAAGCGAGCTTTTCGATTCAAACGAAATGATGTATACAAAGCTTCAGGCCGGGGATAAATATGACGTTCTCGTTCCCTCGGACTATATGATTGAAAGACTTATGAACGAGGAAATGCTTCTGCCTCTGGATAAGAGCCTTATACCCAACTTAGACAACCTGACAGAGGACGTAATCGGCCTTGACTTCGACCCCGACCAAACCTATTCCGTACCCTATTTCTTCGGCACTGTAGGCATAGTCTACAACAAAAACAATGTCCCCTCAGAGCTTTTGGAAGAGCAGGGCTGGGAAATTCTTAAAAACACAGACTATAAAGGAAGCGTCTACATCTACGACTCGGAAAGAGACGCCTTTATGGCAGCCTTAAAGGCCTTAGGCTATTCTATGAACACGGAGGACGAGGACGAAATAGAAGAGGCCTACAACTGGCTTTTGGAGCTTAACAATACAATGGAGCCGACCTACATTACAGACGAGGTTATAGACGCTATGGCCGGAGGCGTTAAGGACTTGGCCGTAGTCTACAGCGGCGACGCAGCCTATATTTTGGCCGAAAACGAGGACATGGGCTATTTCACCCCCAACGAGGGCACAAATGTTTGGTGCGACGCTATGGTTATACCCTCAAACAGCGAAAATCCCCTTCTCGCCCACGAATTTATAAACTACATCTTAACCTATGAGGCCTCCTACGACAATTCCTACACCGTAGGCTATACCTCAACAAATGACGAGGTAAGGGCAGACCTTTCCTCTGAGGACGGCGAGTTTTACGGCAACGAGGCCTACACTCCCCGTTCAGGCTATGAGCTTGACGAGGTTTTCCACGACAACCAGGTTTTAAGAGAAAAACTTTCCTCCCTTTGGATAAAGGTTAAATCAACAGAGTCTTAAAACAGACCGAAAAAACAGGGAGAAATTTCACAATCTTTAAGATTTTAATAATTGCATTTTAACATAATCGGTGTATAGTAGTAGCTGTAAACAAAAAGTTTACGTTTCATAATTTTTTCTCCCTTTCTAACATAAACACACACAAACAGAAGGATATGTCATTCGGCGGACATATCCTTTTTCTTTTGTCTTTTTTTACTTTCGCAAAAAAGTGCATTTTTCAACAGCTCAAATGCAGATTTTAAAATATATGGGTTTTATGCAATTAAATTTGTTATAATTATTTTACGGTAATAATAAACCACATCATAGATACTATAAGTTGCATAAAATATATACAAAAAGATTTGAATCTGTGAGTATTAATACTGTTTGTTATGATTATATTATTAAATGAGTAGTGTTTATGTCGAATTTTTTTATAGTATAATATGTTTGCTGCCGATGATCGTTTCGGCGGCTTTTTTAATACACAATTACGAGTATAGCTTTTTAAATATCGGACAGACTAAACCGAAAGAGGTGAGAAAGGTTGAAAAGAAAATTTTATATTTCGGTTCTTATAGGCGCCTTCGCCGGGGCGGCAAACGGACTTTTCGGCGCAGGCGGCGGAACGGTTTTGGTTCCGGCTATGGAAAAATTTCTACGGGTTGAACCTAAAAAAGCCCATGCTTCCGCCATTGCGGTTATACTTCCCCTTTCCGTTATAAGTGCCGTTTTTTATATATTAAAGGGAAGTCTTTATATAAATTATATTTTGTTTACAAGCACAGGCGGAATTTTGGGAAGCCTCATAGGAGCCAAGCTGCTTTCAAGGTTTACGGGAAAACAGCTTCACAGGCTTTTCGGTCTGTTTATGATTATTGCGGCCGCAAGAATGATAATATGATTCAAATGATACTGCTTATACTTACAGGCTCCGCCGCAGGCGTAATAAGCGGAATGGGCATAGGCGGCGGCACGGTTCTCATTCCCTCCCTTGTTTTTCTTTTCGGTCTTGATCAGCTTTCCGTCCAAGGCATAAACCTGATTTACTTCATACCCACAGCCCTAATTGCCCTAACGGCTCATGCAAAAAACAATAATATAGAAACAAAAATATTAAAGCCCCTTATACTTTTCGGCATAATAGGCGCAGTTACGGGGAGTATTATAGCTTTAAATATAAAACCCGACCTTTTAAAAAGGTTATTCGGCATATTTTTACTTTTAATGGGCATAAAAGAAATATTAAAGAAATAAGGGAGAAATATTTTGGAAATATTTTAATCTGATTATAATTTTCCTCTAATGACACTCTAATGGAAATTTTGTATTATTTAGGTGTTGTAGGAACTCCCCATCAACCTGCAACCGATCAATTATACTTGATTGATCCTCTTTTTTCATAATAGAAACTCTCTTCATCCCTAAACGAAGAGAGTTTTCCTCTTTTTAAGACCCTTTTTAGGGTTTTATTTTTATTTTAAGCTATGCAAAAATACCCGTCGGCTTATCCGGCAGGTATTTTTTATTTCACTTTATAATATAATTTATGAGAACGGATTTATTCTTAAAGCAAATAGTATTAAATGGCGTTGTGGGTGAAGCTTACAATCTTGCAGATGGGAATTTCCGTAACGCTTCCTACCCAGTTTCTGCGGCTTCCGTTGTTTTCGTTATTGCTGTTTCCGCAGCAGCAGCCCCTTCCGCGGCCGTTGCCGTTTCCGCCGTTACCGTTGTTGCCGCCCCAACGGTTCCGGCCGTTATTTAAGCTTCTGCTGCAGTCGCTTCCCAGCGGACAGGCAGAGGCAGCACCGAAATCCGTAATAAGCTTAACGGTGCAGTCTGTAACTGAGGCCAAAACCCCTGTAAAGCCCTCGCCGGAAAGTCCGCCGCTTGACGTAAAAACAGTCACTGTCTGACCGATATATTTTCTTAAGCTTTCAACAAGTGAACATTCTGACATCTGAGCCATCCTCCCTTCATCATTTATAGTACATACTATGAAGGAGGACGGCTTTTGTTACAAAAAACCTCCGTCGGCGGTTATAATCTGTCCGTTTATATATGAGGCTGCCTCAGAAGCCAAAAAAAGTATAAGCTCCCCTATTTCTTCGGCCTTCCCGAAGCGCATAAGGGGAATTTCTTCCGCTAAGGCCGCTTTTTCTTCTTTATTTAAATTACTGTTCATCTCAGTGTCTATACAGCCGCAGCTTATGCCGTTTACCCTTATTCCGCAGGGACCAAGCTCCTTTCCCAAAGCCCTCGTAAAGGCGTTCACCCCTCCCTTTGAGGCCGAATAAACCGCCTCGCAGGAAGCCCCGACGTTCCCCCATACAGAGGAAATATTTATAACCGCTCCCTCTTTCTTTGAAATCATATAGGGCAGAACACAGCCTGTTACATTGAAAACCCCCATAAGGTTAATTTCAATAACCCTCCTTATTTCTTCCTCCTTCATATCCTGAAAAAGTCCATAAAAGCTGACCCCGGCGTTGTTCACAAGAACATCAATACCTCCGAAACGGTTTTCAATCGCCTTAACCATATTACAAACAGTTCCGTAGTCGGAAACATCGCAGACATAGCCCTCGGTTTTGGCGCCGAGGCTCTTAATTTCTTCGGCGGTTTTCTCCATAGCTTCCCTGTTTTTAACACAGTTAAGGGCTACATTATACCCCCGACAGCCGAAAGCAAGAGCCGCCGCCCTGCCTATGCCCCTTGAAGAGCCTGTTATCAAAACCGTTTTATTGGCTTTATTATGTTGCGTCAAAACAGCTTCCTCCTATAAATTCCCTTGCAAGAGAGGTTGCGGGTATGTTGTCGTTGTCCGTAGCAAGAACATAGTTGAAAAACTTGAGAAGCTTCTTAGCCTCAAGATATTCGGGGCAGTCCTTGGGCATGGCATAGAGCAGAGGCTCCGCCCAGAGCTTAAGAGCCGAAAGCTCATAGACAAGAGAGGAGTTGAATATAACATCGGCCTCTTCCTGATAGGGGAAAATATTTTTTTCCTCCCCTTTTCTGACCCCCGGCCACCATGAAATAGTCGTCATAGCGTCGGTCTGTCTTGTTCTGGAATCCCTTACTATACGCCTTATAAGACGGCCGTCCGTTGTGGGGACACGGTTCCTTTCGTCTATGTTAAGCTGGGTTATGGGGCTTACGTAAATTTTAAACTTACTTTCCTCAGGCAGATTATATGAAAGCTTGTCGTTTAAGCCATGGATTCCCTCTATAACCAAAATGTCGTTTTCGTTAAGCTGTAGGAATTTGCCGTTATACTCCCTTTTCCTGGTTTTAAAGTTATAATGGGGCATCTCAATCCTTTCGCCCTTTAAAAGCTTATCCATATGACTTGTAAAAAGGTCTAAGTCTACGGCGCCTATATTCTCCCTGTCAGGGTCGCCGTTTTCGTCAAGGGGCATATCGGCATAGTTTAAGAAGAAATCGTCAAGGGAGATTGGGTGGGGTCTGAAACCGGAAGCCTTAAGCTGAATAGACAGCCGCCTTGAAAATGTGGTTTTACCCGAAGAAGAGGGGCCTGCAATAAGCACAAAACGGCACTTCTCCCTTTTTTCAATCATAGCCGCAATATCCGCAATCTTCCTCTCCATAAGGGTCTCCTGAGTAACTATAATCTCGGGAAGCTCCCCTGCCACGATTTTCTTATTAAGCCCCCCTACCGTTTCAACTCCCATCTTCTTGAGATTGGCGGAAGCCTCCTTAAGGGCGGCGAAAACCTTAGGCATAGGCTTAAATTCAAGAACCTTTTCCGGCTCCTTTATATCGGGAAGGTTTAAAAGTATTCCTCCCTCATAGGGGGATAAGCTGAAATATTTAAGGAAGCTCGTGGAGTAAACCATAGCCCCGAAATAATAGTCGTCAAATTTGCCCATACTGTAAATATTAACCATAGAGGCACTTCTGAACTCAAAAAGTGTTTTCTTGTCATACATTTTATAGCTGTCGAAAAGAGAAACTGCGTCCTCAGTAGCCATAGTTCTTTTTAAAATAGGTATGTCGCTTTCGGCATACAACCGCATAAGCCTTTCGGCTTTTTCGATAAATTCGCCGTCAACGTTGACGTCTCCCAAAACCTCAATATAAAGGCTTGTTCCCATATGATAGAGAACCTTAACCTTTTCGATTTTGTCAATACCTGCCGTGTTGTAAATAGCTTTCATAAGCATAAAAATGCAGCTTCGCCTGTAAGAGTCCATACCGATTTTGTCGGCGGCGGTAATGGCCTTAAGCTCAGCCCCGTCGGCGGCAGGCTGACTCAGCTCCTTAAGCTTGCCGTCGGCATTAAAAAGCAGTATATCGTGATTGTATTCAGCCTGAACTGCCCTCGCTATGTCGATATATCTGCTTCCCTCTTTAAGTTCCCTTTCCTTTCCGTTTAAAAAATACTTACCCATAAATTCACCTCGTTTTTTATTGTTTTTCAGTTTAAAAATAACTCCGTTAAGATTTCCTTAAGCCTTTCGGGGCTTTCCGCTCTGTTAATTTCCGTCCTTGCGGCGGCGGCCCCCTTAAGCCCCTTTATATACCAACACAAATGCCCTCTCATTTCTCTGACTGCCGTCCTCTCCCCTTTATATTCAATAAGCATATACATATGCCTGAGAGCCGTATTAAGCCTCTCTTCATAAGAGGGCGGCTCGGGGCTTACGCCGATTTTTAAATAGGCGTTTACCTCTCTGAAAACAAAGGGATTTCCCATAGCTCCCCTGCCTATCATAACGCCGTCGCAGCCTGTTATCTTAAACATATCCGCTGCTGAAACTCCGTCTGTAATGTCTCCGTTTCCTATAACGGGAATTTTAACAGCCTCCTTAACCTGCCTTATAATATCAAGGTCGGCTCTGCCGCTGTAAAATTCCGCTCTCGTTCTTCCGTGAACCGTAACCGCCGCCGCCCCTGCTTCTTCACAGACCTTGGCAATCTCAACGGCATTCACACGGCCAAAACCCTTTCTTATTTTAACCGTAACGGGAGCCTTAATGCTTCTAACACATTTTTCAACAATCCCCCCTACAAGCAGAGGCTTATCCATAAGGGCACATCCCTCGCCGTTTTTTACAATCTTAGGGGCAGGACAGCCCATATTTATATCAAAAAGCTCAACCCCCATAGCCTCAAGCCTTTTCATCATCTCGCTAAGTATCTCGGGCTCGGAGCCGAAAAGCTGAACCCCGTAGGGAACCTCTCCCTCTCCCCTTTCAAGAAGAAGCCTTGTGTTTTTGCTGTTATACTTAGGCCCCTTTCCGCTTACCATCTCGGTATAGCTTAAGGCCACCCCCTGTTCACGGCATAGTACCCTGAAAACCTTGTCGGTTACCCCTGCCATAGGCGCCAAAAAAACATTGCCCGAAAGCTCTAAATCCCCTATTTTCATAACGCGGCACCCAGCTTGAAAACCTTATACCAAACTCCGAGCTGTTCTATAAGCTCTCTTTCGTCCCTTTCAAGCCGCCTGACCTCAAGGGTGGCTCCTATTTCGTCAAAATCAAAGTCGTTTTCCTCCGCCCTTGTTTCAAAATAAACATCCCCGTCATCGTAAAAGCCCATCAAAAAAACACAGTGAAGCTTTTCCGCCAAGGTTATGACCTTTACCCTTATCTGCTTTTTTATCTCCTCAGGCAGGCCGCCGTATTTGTCATTAAAAAAATATTTCTGCTTATATACGCTTGCGGCGCAAATTACCGACTTCTCGTATTCCCTGTCATCTGTTATCATCAATAATCCTCTCTCAAAATCATCAGCATCTCCCTTTCGGCAGATTTAAAAATCTTCTTTCATTATATATGTTATATGAAAAACATAAAGTCCTGTTCAAATGTAAAAATATTCCTAAAAACCCCTCTCGCTGTGAGAGGGGAAACTATCAGTCCGATTGTTTGCATACACATATCGGCCTTCAACCCATAAGTAATTATACCAAATTTTAAGCCCTCCGTCAACAGTTTCATAAAATCATATCACGTCAATCTAATTCAGTAATGAATCTGTAACATTAACTAAAGCAACAAAACTGCGAATGAATTTCGCTAAGTTGTTTATATCAAATAAATTGCGTTTTAAAATGCCGCTTATGGTCTTTTTAGGCTCAAAACGGTTTTTATATTCTCTTGCCAAATTCAGGGCTGTTTTTCGCATAATATTCAGATTTTGCTGAACATTCATGTCCCATACTTTCGTCTTATCTTCAAGAAAATGTACGTCCAACAGCCAGTGCATACTTTCTATTGACCATTCCGCACGGGCATATTTCAGCAATTCCTCAGAAGTCAATTCCCTGCTTGAAATATAGTAGTGCCATTCGCTGCTTGTATTGTTGTTTTTTGTAAACTCAGTGTGTATTGCGCCTATAGTT